>NZ_JACTOJ010000041.1:0-20957 GCF_032335695.1 Clostridium sp. 19966 | reverse complement strand
GAACACGATGGTTAAACGCTGTATCGCCGAGAGTACTGCCCGGGTGACTGGGTGGGAGGGTAGGACGTTGCCA
The DNA here is from genome assembly GCF_032335695.1 of Clostridium sp. 19966. NCBI lineage: Bacteria > Bacillati > Bacillota > Clostridia > Eubacteriales > Clostridiaceae > Clostridium > Clostridium sp. 19966. The sequence continues at coordinate 20,884 of NZ_JACTOJ010000041.1, read as the reverse complement.
GGTTAAAAGCTACTAAGTTAATTCTTAGTAGCTTTTTTAGTTTAGGCTTATGCTTTAAACATACCAAAAAGAAAATGTCCTAAAATTTTTTACATTTACAATGTTTAATACCAACTTAACTATGGAATAAAATATGAATAAAATATTAGCATATTTTTACCGCATACAAATAAATAGTTGAATTACAGCATAAAAACGATGAAATATGTCGAATTTTTAGCAGATATTTGACATATTATGAAAATATATGGCTTGCAAACATTGATAAAAAATGTAATATATATTATATGGACAAAACACAATTATTTGAAGTTGGAGGAAAAGCAAATGAGATCTATAGGAATAGTTAGAAATGTAGATGAATTAGGAAGAGTGGTTATACCTAAGGAAACTAGGGATAAATTAATGATAAAAATAGGAGATTCATTAGAAATTTTTTATGATGAAACATCAATTTATTTAAGAAAATATGCCCCAGGCTGTACATTTTGCAACAATGTTAACAACATAAGAAAGTTTAGGGGAATATATATTTGTGATGAATGTTATGATGAGTTAGTTAATAAGGAATTTGCAGAAAAATAGAAATTTAATTTCTATTGCTTTAATAAGTATAAATGGGGCTTAAGGATAGGCAAGATACAGCCTATCCTTAAACCCTTTTAATTTTTATAAGGAATGTTTTAAATCAGTGTAAAAATCAATGCTGATTTAAAAGAAGAACATAAAAATAAGGTTATATAGTAAATATGGAAAAAATATTATTGTACAATTTAAATAAGATTGAAGAAAGTAATAAAGAATCTATAAAAAACGACGATAATATAAAATATATAACATAAAGTTACTTTTGACTTAGTAGGGGGATGTTTATGGATATTTCAAGTATAGGTTTTATGATATTTTCTTTTGTCGCATTAATAGGTGCATTCTTGTTAGAAGGTGGAGCACTTAGTGGTCTTCTTGGATTGCCGCCAGCCATGATAGTTTTTGGAGGAACGCTGGGTGCTGTAGGTGCGTCCTTTCCGTTAGCAGAAATTAAAAGAGCTCCTAAGATGATAGGAGTTATGCTAAAACCTAAAAAAGTTAACTTAGTTGAATTGATAATATTTTTTAGAGATGTATCTTATAAAACAAGAAAGAATGGGCTGCTATCAATAGAATCAGAGGTATTAACTAGTGATATAGATCCATTCCTTAAGAAAGGTCTTCAGCTGGTAGTTGATGGAGTTGAGCCGGAAACTATTCAGGGAGTCTTGGAGATGGATATTGAAATGACTTCTGAGAGGCATAAAAAAGGAGCTGCTGTATTTGCGTCTGCAGGCGGATATGCTCCTACTATGGGAATTATAGGTACTGTTATGGGACTTGTACACATACTTGCAGATTTGAGTGAGCCAGCTACTCTTGGGCCTAAAATAGCTTCAGGATTTATAGCTACTCTTTATGGTATATCTTCTGCAAACTTAATTTGGCTGCCTATAGCTAATAAGTTAAAGGCCTTGGATTCAATAGAGTATAATGAAAAATCGCTTATGATGGAAGCAATACTTCTTATACAATCAGGAACTAATCCTAACACATTAGTTGAAAAATTAAAAGGATTTTTGGACAAAAAGCAAGTTGCTGAATTGGAGGCTGCTGGCAAGGGGAGTGAACAATGAAGAAAAAGCATGAGGAAGAAAAAGAAAATGAGGAACGTTGGCTTCTGCCCTATTCCGACTTTATGACTTTGCTTACCATATTTTTTATTGTTATGTACGCTCTTAGTACAGTTGATAGTGCTAAATTTAAAGCTTTATCAGAATCATTAAAAGGTGCTTTGGGAAAAGGAAGCACTGTTATAAGCATATCGGATACAGGACCAGGATCTACTAACAACAAAGGAAACATAACTAATACTACAAATACAACTAAAACTGTTAAAAGCGATGCAGAAAAAGCCGCAGAAGCTGCAGCTGCAGCAGAGAAAGCAGAACAAGATAAATTACAAGAACTAAAAAAACAGGTTGATAAGTACATGGCAGATAATGGATTACAGCCTGTAGTGTCTACAGAAATAAATGAAAGAGGTCTTGTAATCAGTCTTAGAGATTCAGCGTTTTTTGATTCAGGACAAGATGCTGTAAAAACAGCATATGAAAATCAAATAATTACCATAGCTAAGATTTTAAATCAAATGGGAAACAATATGAGAGTAGAAGGTTATACTGATAATGTTCCTATAAGCAATAATAAATTCAAGTCAAACTGGCAATTATCAGCGGCTCGTGCTACAAATGTAGTAGAGCTTGTAATCAACAAAGCAGGAGTTGATGCTAATAAAATATCAGGTGGTTTCTATGGAGAAACTAGACCAGTAGCTGATAACAATAGCGAAGATGGAAAAGCTAAAAACAGAAGGATTGATATAGTAGTTCTAAGCAGCAAATATAACTCTTTGGAAAATGGCAAATAAAAAATAACTCCTCTGCCTTTATTATTTAAAGGAGAGGAGTTATTTTTTATTCTTTATGCAGGTGATATGGGAAAGTAGAAATAACTACATTCTCATGTCTAAGCATGGTTTCTCTGATTATAAAACTTGTGTGATTATGAAGAATCTGACCATACCACTTATGGGTTATAAATTGTGGAAGCAGCACTGTTATTTTTTCGTTTTCTGCAGCTGCATCAGCAATAGCATCTATGTAACTTATAAGAGGGTTTATAACAGCTCTATAGGGTGAATATTTAGCTACTAACAGTATATCAGTATTTAATTCACTCCACTTAATTTTAAGCTTTTCAAGGGCATCTTTATCTGGAGATACATTAAGAGCTATTACATCCGGTGTCAAGCTCCTAGCGTACTGTAGGGCACCTAAAACCGCTTTATTTAAACTTGCTATAGGAACTACATAAATGTGATTATATTTAGCTTCTAAGTTTAGGGACTGAACATATTCTTTAGTCACTCTAAGATCTTCAGCTACAAGATTGTAATGTTTTTTAATGGCCAGCATTATAAGAACTATTATAGGTATAAGTAGTATAACAATCCAAGCGCCTTCATCAAATTTTATACTTCCAATTATTATAGTAGTAACCAATGTTACCACTGCACCAAATCCATTTATTAAAGAACGAGTTTTCCAACCTGCGTCTTTACACTTTCTCCAATGAATTACCATTCCGGTCTGAGCTAAGGTAAAGGATAAGAAAACACCAACTGAATATAAAGGAACTAATAGATGTACATCTGCATCAAACAATATTACTAATATACAAGCTACGAAAGAAAGAGAAACTATACCGGTTGAAAAGCTTAGTCTCTTTCCACGAGTGGTAAATTGTCTTGGAGCAAAACCATCTCTGCCTACTACATACATGAGCATTGGAAAACCTGTAAAGGCTGTATTACAAGCCATGAATAATATAACAGCAGTAGTGAATTGTATTAAATAGAACATAAAGCTTCTTCCACTAAATACACCATAGGCCAATTGTGAAAGCACAGTAGCCTGTTCACCAGGTATAGCATGATAAAATCTTGTAAGTAATGAGGAACCGCCAAATATAAATAAAATAAGGGTAGAAAGACATACCATGACTATTTTTGCGTTTCTCTGAGCTGGATCCTTAAAATTTGGAACAGAATTACTTACTGCTTCAAGTCCAGTAAGAGCAGAACATCCTTGTGAGAAAGCTCTTAAGACTAAAAATAAGCTTATATCTCCGCTAGCTTTCATTGATATAGTGTACATGGATGGCGAAGATATTCCCAAAGCATGTTTAATTAATCCAAATATTATCATGAAAATCATACTGAATATAAATAAATAGGTCGGAATACTGAATATTTTAGAAGATTCACTAACACCTCTAAGATTAAGGATAGTTAATACAATAATAAGTATGATAACCAGAGGTATCTTATAGGGATAAAGTGCTGAAAATGCTGAAGTAATAGCGGCTATACCACTACTGGCGCTAACTGCAACTGTCAATATGTAATCTATCAGCAGAGCAGCTCCAGCAATTAGTCCAGAATGAACTCCTAGATTTTCTTTTGCAACTATGTACGCTCCTCCACCTTGAGGATAAGCTTTTATAATTTGTATATAAGAAATAGTTAAAATGAGTAATAATCCTATTATCATTAACGAAATATAACCTAACCAAGTATATGCCAATAAGCCGATTACACCAACTAAAACTGACAATATTTCTTCGGCGGCATACGCAACAGATGATATGGCGTCGCTTGCCATAATAGCTAAGCCAAAAGGAACATTATATTTTTCCTGAGCATGCTGCTCATTAGATAAAGGCTCACCTATCAATGCATCTAAAAATTTTTTAATCATATGATTAACCTCCTAAATTCCTTAGACAGATAGAATAATTATAATATGTTTGGACATAATATCAATTTTATTATGTGACTTAAATTATTCATTTAAAGCATTTATTCCTAATGTATACGTATAAATTAACCTTAATCTTATCCTAGATAAGCAAAGATATGTTTATAAAATATTAATATGTAAAAGTTTTGTTAATTATGTATTCGATAAAAATCTCTTTTATAAATAACGATTTTAATTAATAAATTGATATTTAATAACTTATTATTCTTATATAATTTTATTAATTAAGTGTTTTTTAGCAAAGGGAGTATTAACATAAGTACAATGTAAACGCTGTCTGTATCCTTCTAATTTGTTAAAATATGGTTAACTATAAAATAAAAAATAATTATATTTTAGAATATTAAAACATTTCAAAATATTATATAATGGTAGTGTATATATATATAGTATAAATTTTCAAATTATAAAAGCAGAATAATAAGGGGGGAAAAACATGCCAAAGAAAGAAATGATAGCAATGATATTAGCTGGTGGTCAGGGCAGCAGATTAAAATTATTAACCAAAAAATTAGCAAAGCCTGCAGTTCCGTTTGGTGGAAAGTATAGGATAATAGATTTTACCCTCAGTAATTGTACCAACTCAGGAATAGATACAGTAGGAGTGCTGACGCAGTATCAACCATTTATACTTAATTCTCATATAGGAATAGGAAGCCCTTGGGATTTGGATAGAAGAAATGGGGGCGTAAGCTTATTGCCACCTTACATGGAAGAAAATGGAGGTAAGTGGTATAAGGGGACTGCCAATGCTATATATCAAAATATTGAATATGTTGATTCCTATGATCCTGAATATGTACTTATATTATCCGGAGATCACATTTATAAGATGAATTATTCAAAGCTGTTAGAATATCATAAAGAAAAGAAAGCAGATGCCACCATATCAGTAATAGAAGTACCTATAGAGGAAGCCAGCAGATTTGGCATAATGAATACAAATGAAGAGAATGTGGTGTATGAATTTGAAGAGAAGCCTGAAAAACCAAAAAGCAATAAGGCTTCTATGGGAATATATATTTTTAATTGGAAGCTTCTTAAGAAGTATCTTCACGAAGATGAAAATGATAAAAACTCTAGCAACGATTTTGGAAAAAATATAATACCTAATATGCTTGACGATGGAAAAAAATTAATTGCATATCCCTTTAAAGGATATTGGAAGGATGTAGGTACGATAGAAAGCCTTTGGGAAGCCAATATGGATCTTATAAAAGATGATAATGAGTTAGACATACATGATAATAACTGGAAGATATATTCAGCTAACCCCATAAGGCCAGCACAATATATAGGAACAGATGCAAAAGTAGAAACTGCATTAGTAGTGGAGGGCTGTTTTGTGTTAGGAGAAGTAAAAAATTCTGTATTATTTCATGGAGTATATGTGGGAAAAAATTCTAGGATTATAGACTCTGTAGTAATGCCTAATTCCAAAATAGGTGATAATGTGGTTATAGAAAAAGCTATAATAGGATCTAATTGCATTATAAGAAAAGATTGTAAAATAGGTAGCCCATCAAAGATAACTTTAATTGGACAGGGACATGAATTGAAAAAAGGCACTATAGTGGAGTAGAGAGGAGGCTTAATATGCTAAAAGATTACATGGGTATACTTAATTTAAATGAAACTGAAGAGCTTATACAAAACTTAACAAGAAATAGAACTATAGCATCAATACCAGTGGCAGGAAGATATAGAGTCATAGATTTTGTACTTTCTAATATGGTGAACAGCGGAATACAGAATGTAGGAGTATTTACTAAAAGCAAATCAAGATCCTTGGTGGATCACTTAAGCGGAGGAAGACCTTGGGACCTAGATAGAAAAAATGGCGGACTGTTCGTATTTAATTTTGGATATGGAGATCCATCCATAGAAGATATTGATATGTATAAAAATAATATTGATTATCTTCAACTTAGCAAAGAGAAAAATATTATATTAGCAAGTTCATATATGATATGCAATATAGATTATGAAAAGGCAGTGGAATACCATGAAGAGTCGGGAAATGATGTAACTATCATTTATAAAAAGGCGGCTCACTGCACTACTGATTTTATAGATTGTGATATTTTGAATGTGGATGAAGAAAAAAGAGTGTTGAGCGCAGGAAAGAATATAGGCGTTCATGATGAAGCAAACATATGTATGGAAATGTATATAATGAAAAAAAGTTTATTTATAGATCTTATTTATAAATGCTTAACTACAGGAATATGCAGAAAAATAAAACATGCTATTTATAGAAGTCTAAAAGAATATACTGTTGGTGGATATGAATTTAAGGGATATCTGCAATGCATTAATTCCATTAAATCTTATTATAGATTCAATATGCAGTGCCTTGATATGAAGGTAATAAAGGAATTATTTTTTAATAATGGACTTATATTTACCAAGGTTAAAGATGAGGCTCCCACTAAATATTGCGAAGGAAGCAAAGTATCAAATTCTCTTATAGCTAATGGATGCGTAATCGAAGGAACTGTAGAAAATTGTGTTATATCCAGAAGAGTTGTAATTAAAAAGGGAGCTGTAGTGAAGAACTGCATTATAATGCAAAATGGTATTATTGAAGAAGATGCTCAGCTTTCAAACATTATTACGGATAAGAATATAAATATAGGAAAAGAGAAAGTGCTTAAAGGCGACGAGGAAATACCTTTAGTTATAGAGAAGGTAGATGCTTGGAAAAAATATTAATAAAAAAATAAATTTAGGAGTGATTATATGAGGATATTATTTGCAGCATCAGAGTCACATCCATTTATAAAGGTTGGAGGGCTTGGGGATGTAGCCTATGCTCTGCCTAAGGCTTTAAGAAAAATAGGTGTAGATGCCAGAGTCATAATACCTAAATATGGTGTCATAGCGGAAAACATGAGAAATTCCATGCAGCATATAGCAAGCTTTAATGTGCCGGTAGGATGGAGAAATCAATATGGCGGCCTTGAATATATGGAATATGACGGTGTTCCGTTTTATTTTATAGATAATGAATATTACTTCAAAAGAGATGGGATATACGGGTACTATGATGATGGAGAAAGATTTGCTTTTTTCTCCAAGGCTATTTTAGAAGCTGTAAGATACATGGGAGATTTTAAACCTGATGTGATACATTGCAATGATTGGCATACGGCAGCGGTAATACCTCTTTACAAGGCTTTCTTTCAATGGAATTATCCTTATAATAATATAAAGACTGTGTTCACTATACATAATCTTAGGTATCAAGGAGTTTTCGGAAAAGAAACCTTAGGTGACCTTTTAGGATTAGGGTTAGACTATTACGAAGAGGATAAAATGAAGTTTTATGATGCCATTTCATTTATGAAAGGCGCACTTAATATGGCAGATAGGATTACCACTGTGAGCTCAACTTATGCAGAAGAGATAAAGACAGAATATTATGGTGAGCATTTAGACGGACTGTTAAGATATCGATCCTATGATTTATGGGGAATAGTTAACGGTATAGATACAGATATATTTAATCCAGAGAAAGATGGAGAAATAGCTTATAATTTTAATGGAGATAAGCTGGAAGAAAAGCTGAAAAACAAAGAGGTACTTCAGAGCAAGCTTGGTCTTGCTGTTAATAAGAATATTCCTATGATAGGTATGGTAACTCGACTTGTAGATCAAAAAGGATTGGACTTAGTAGCTTGTGTTATGGAAGATATATTGAAGATGGAACTTCAGCTTGTAGTTCTTGGAACTGGTGACAGGGCTTACGAGGATATGTTTAGATATTTCGCATGGAAGTATCCTAATAAAATGTCTGCAAATATATTTTTCAGCAATGACTTATCAAAGATGATATATGCTTCCTCCGATATGTTTCTTATGCCTTCCCAATTTGAACCCTGCGGTATAGGGCAGTTAATATCACTAAGATATGGAAGTCTGCCCATAGTGCGAGAAACAGGAGGACTTAAGGATACCGTACATCCATATAACGAATTTACTGGGGAAGGTAATGGTTTCTCTTTCTCTAATTATAATGCTCACGATATGCTGTATACAATTCAGAGAGCTGTTCATTATTACTACGATGAGAAAAAGATATGGAACAGTTTGGTGAGAACGGCTATGTGGGAAGATAATAGCTGGAGTAAATCAGCCAATAAATATGTTGAACTTTATAATAGCATGATGTAGAATATTATCGTAATATCATGAATATTCAGAAAAATACTAGAGGTGACTGTTATGTATATAGATAAAGAAACGTTTAAAAGAGATTATAAAAAGAAAATCACCACTATGTTTTCAGAAGATGTAGAAGAGTCATCTGAGCTACATAAATATCAGGCACTGGCAGCTCTAATTAAGGAATATGCAGCAGAAAATATAGTGAAAACAAGAAAGCAGTATGTAGAAAAGCAAGAAAAGCAGGTATATTATTTCTCTATGGAGTTTTTAATAGGAAGACTTCTGATGAGTAACCTTATAAATCTAGGCATACAGGATGTGTGCGAAAAAGCTTTAAAGGAGCTTGGAATTGATTTAAAGGAATTAGAAGACCAGGAAACAGATGCTGGGCTTGGAAATGGAGGCCTTGGAAGGCTGGCAGCCTGTTTTTTAGACTCTATGGCTTCCCTGGGAATTGCGGGTAATGGCTGCGGCATAAGATATAACTATGGATTATTTGAACAGAAAATCATAGATGGCTACCAGGTAGAAATACCAGATAACTGGCTGAAGGATGGCAACATATGGGAAATAAGAAAAGAAAATAAAGCAGTAGAGGTAAGGTTCGGAGGCACAGTAGAGACAAAATATGAAAACAATAAGTTAAGCTTTGTTCACAAAAATTATGAGCCTATTATAGCAGTGCCATACGATATGCCCATAATAGGATACAAAAACAATACCGTGAATACCTTGAGACTTTGGAGTGCTGAACCAGTTGGAAGAGAATTCGATTTTTCATCTTTCAGCAATGGTGATTACAGCAAGGCTGTGGAATATAAATCTTGGGTGGAATCTATTTCTCAGATACTGTATCCGGATGATTCTAAGGTAGAGGGACGAATACTAAGATTGAAGCAGCAATACTTTTTTGTTAGTGCAGGCATGCAAAGCATAATCAGAAGCTATAAAAAGTTAAACCTTCCTATGCAAAGACTTGATGAACACATAGCAATTCATATTAATGACACTCATCCTTCCGTAGCTGTGGCAGAACTTATGAGAATTCTTGTAGATGAGGAAGGCATGTCTTGGGATGAAGCATGGAGAATAACAACTCATACTATGGCATATACAAATCATACTATACTTTCCGAGGCTCTTGAAAAATGGTCTGTAGACATGTTTAAAAAAATTCTTCCAAGAATATATATGATAGTTGAAGAAATAAATAGAAGATTTATTGAAGAGCTGAGAGCAAAGTATCCTAATGATGAGCAGAGAATAAGAAATATGGCTATTGTGCAGGATGGAACTGTTAGGATGGCGCATTTGGCCATAGTTGGAAGTCATTCAGTAAACGGTGTGGCAAAGCTTCATACAGAGATATTGAAAAAACAGGAGCTTTCTAATTTTTATAATTATTTTCCGGACAAATTTAACAATAAAACTAATGGAATAACTCACAGAAGATGGCTGATTCAGGCTAATCCAGGACTTACCAAAGTAGTTTCAAGTGCTATAGGCACAAAATGGATATATATGCCTACTGAGCTTAGAAGACTTATGAGTTATTCTAAGGATAAGAATTTTCAAGAAAAAATAGCCCAAGTTAAGCTTGACAATAAAATAGATTTCTCAAATTATATTAAAAATCACTATAACATAGATGTTGATCCTAATTCTATATTTGATGTACAAGTTAAGAGGCTTCATGCTTATAAAAGGCAGCTTATGAACTTGTTTAATATAATGGATCTCTATAATAGGCTGAAGGAAAATCCAGATTTAGATATAGTTCCAAGAACTTTCTTATTTGGTGCTAAGGCAGCTCCAGGATATTATCTAGCAAAGCAAATCATAAAACTTATAAATACAGTGGCTAATAAGATTAATAACGACATGTCCATAAAAGGTAAAATAAAGATTGTATTTTTAGAGAATTATAGAGTATCCTTGGCTGAAAAGATAATACCTGCTGCGGATTTAAGCGAGCAGATATCCACTACCACAAAAGAAGCTTCAGGAACAAGTAATATGAAGTTTATGATGAATGGTGCAGTTACAATAGCCACATTAGATGGAGCCAATATAGAAATTAAGGACGAGGTTGGCGACGATAACATCGTAATATTTGGAATGAGGGATTATGAAGTACTGAATTATTATAAAAATGGCGGCTATTCAGCTATGGAATGCTATAATAATGATGTGAGACTTAAAAAAATTATAGATTCCTTAATAGATGGCTCTCTTGGGGTGTCACCTAGCGAGTTTAGAATGATATATGATTCTTTGCTTTATCAGAATGATGAGTATTTTGTTCTTAAAGACTTTGATTCCTATGTAAATGCACAAAATAGAGTGGATGAGCTATATAAGAATAGAGCTAAATGGAATGAAATGTGCATATCTAATATTGCTAATTCAGGAGTATTTGCCAGCGATCATACCATTATGGAATACTCAAAAAATATATGGAATACCAAGCCTTGTATAATATTATAGTATGTTTGAAATTAAAAAGTGGCAAAAGCCACTTTTTATACTTCTTTAAGAGCTTTCCCTAGCTTTTGCCAATCTTCTTCATACATATTTTTAAAGGCTTCATTTCTGTTATATGTAAGTGCAGAAGGGTGATACATTGGAAATACATATTTTTTCAGACTGTCATTGAAAACTAGACTTCCATGACAGTCTCCTATGCTTTTGAAATCAGTAAGCCTTTTAAGAGGTATATTCCCTAAGGTTACTATGATTTTAGGGTTTGCTAGAAGTATTTCCTCGTCCAGTACACTTCTGAAGAGCTCCACCTCTGAGGTTTTTGGAGTTCTATTGCTTACGCTTTCCCTGCCATTTTTGCCTTCTTTTATTTTTATAGGTCTAAAAAAGCAGCTGTTGGTTATTCTTATATCTTTTCTTTCGATTCCTATGGTTTTCAAATATCCTTCGAAGGTTTTTCCGGCCATGCCGACAAAAGGCTTTCCCTGTTCAATCTCAGTTTTACCAGGCGCTTCTCCAACGAACATTATATCTGCAGGAATTGGTCCATCGCCAGTTATCCATCCGCCAGTGGGTTCCTCTTTATAATTCTCAGCTATATATTTTATTTTTTCTATAATCTCAGTGTATTTCATAATTAAAATCTCCTTTTTAGCCGCAAATAGGTAATTTTATTACTTGTATTATGCCATATAAATATTATTTTTCATACAAAAAGTTAATATAAGTGTTGTTCCATATGATTTTACGGAGTAGAATAATATAAAACATTTTTATGCGGAAGGAAGCAACATGGATAAACGAAGAATAAAGCTTTTTCTATTAATTATTTGGCTGATTTTAATATTTATGTTTTCCAATCAGCCAGCAGTGGTATCAGACGGGAATAGTCACTTTGTCATATACATATTTGATAAATTAGGCTTGAATATGGAGTCTGTTTTTGGGAACATGGCTGATTTTTTAGTAAGAAAAGCCGCTCATTTTTCAGAGTATTTTATATTGTATATTTTAATATTTAATGTGATGAGAGACGGATATACAGGGAAAAAACTATTTCTGCTATCACTTTTAGGAGTTTTTTTATATGCTTGCACAGATGAATTTCATCAGATATTTATTCCTGGAAGAACAGCTAAATTCAGAGATGTGCTCATCGATACTTCAGGAGGAGCAGTTTCTATGTGCTTAACATACTTGTTTTTATTATGGAAAAAATCTGTAAAGGTATATAATAAGTAATCTCTGAACTATGTTTTGGAGAACATATCCTCCCGAACTAAAGGAAGTTTTAAATCAGTGTAAAGATCAACACTGGTTTAAAACAGAACCTTATAATAAAGAAGAAAATATCCTGGAAAATCCCTCCAAAAGGGCAGTATGGATAGGAATTCTATCATAATCATCCACATTCACCTTTTGGCTTAAGCTTAAATCGTTCATAAACTGTGTTTCTAATTCTTCGGTTACCTCTTTATCATATATTAAAGCATTGATTTCATAGTTAAGTTCAAAGCTCCTTATATCCATATTGGCAGTGCCAACTGTGCTCACCTTTCCATCTATTGTAACCACTTTTGCATGAACGAAAGCCTTATCATCATAAAGGTAAATTTCAGCTCCGGATTTAGCTAAATCTGCAAGATAAGTTCTAGAGGCATAATGTACAATAACATGATCATAGGAGCCAGGAAATAAAATTTTTACATCTATTCCTCCTAGGGAAGCAATTCGTATAGCCTCCAATATATCATCACTAGGTACAAAATATGGTGTAGTTATATATATGTGATCTCTTGCCATAGTTATCATTTTCATGATAGCCTGTTCAATGGAGGGATATCTTGAATCTGGTCCACTCTTTATAAGCTGCATAAGTTTATTGCCGTTTCCGTCTACAGCTTTAAAATAATCCTTAAAGTCTTCTCCGTGAAAAGATGTTTTCTTATCGGCTTCTCTTATAGTAATATAATCATCTATAAAGACAGCCTGCAGGCCTAGGACAAAATCGCCCTTTACCATTAAGTGGGTGTCTCTCCAAAAGCCAAGTTTACCTTTCCCTAAATATTCATCACCTATGTTTATGCCTCCCACAAAGCCTACTTCACCATCGATTACAACAATTTTTCTATGATTTCTATAATTAATCTGAGTATTAATGGCTCTTAATAAAGGAGCTAGAAAATAAGAGTACTGTACTATTTCTATTCCTGCTGCTCTCATTTCTTTCAAAAAGCTCTTTTTAACTCGAATGGCGCCCACTCTATCCATAATAAAGCGAACTTTAACCCCTTCATTGGATTTTTGTATGAGTATATCTTTTATTTCGTTTCCTATGCCATCACTATTTACTATATAGTATTCCATATGAATGTGATGTTTAGCCCTTTTTAGCTCTTTTTTTAACGCTTTAAATTTCTCTTCGCCATTATTAAATATTTTAACTTCATTGCTAACAAATAAGGGAGATTCACTGTTGTTGGCTAGAAGTTCTATTAAAGGGAAATATTCCATATCAGAAAGCTTGTTTATTGCACTAAATATCAGCTCTTGCATATCAGGAGAAAAATTTGCTCTTAATTTATGTCTTTTCCAATTTCTACCCAAAAATACGTATAACACTATAGCCAAAGGAGGTATTATTATAAAAATCAGCAACCAAGCTATTGTTTTTTCAGGCTTTTTTCTTTCTAAAATAATAAGAGAAATAGAAAAAGCGGCATAAATAAAGAAGCCTATATAAAAAATAATATTCATAAGATATACCTCCAACAAAATTACTATGATAAAAGTATTTCATTATATTATTGCTCTGTCAATGAAAGTTAATTAATTTAACCCTTCTTGTTTTGGAGGAATATATGTTTTTAAATAGAATATGTGGTATAATTAACCTCTAGTAGATGATATAATGAAGGTACATGATTGATAGTGTAAATAATTATTTCACCAAAAAGCTTTAAGGATTCTAAGAATTTTTGTTAGTTTAAATATAAAATTTTGCTTAAAGCTTAATTAAATTATATATAAGGAGTGGAGAGAGTGAAGGGCAAAAAGCTATTTATTGCTGGAGGAGTATTGGCAGTAATCGCAGTAGGTTTGGCAGTGGTGGTTTTATCTTCAAGACCTAAAGTTAAACCAGCTGAAACCTTTAAGGCGTATCAAAAGGTTTGGGAAAAACAAGACTTTAAAGGAATGTATAATCTATTATCTGCAGATGCCAAAAAGAAAATATCCCAAGATGATTTTGTTAAGAGATATCAAAATATTTATAATGGAATAGAAGCTGCTAATATAAAAGTTAAATATGGTAATATAGATGACATAAAAGGTGAGAACAATCAAGCGGACATACCATTTTCAGTGAACATGGACACATTAGCAGGCAGTGTTCAGGTATCAAAATATGATATGAAGCTTAAGGAAGAAAAGGTTAATGATAAGGAAACTTGGACAGTTGACTGGAATCAAAAACTTATTTTCCCGAATTTGGGTGATAACGATAAAGTAAAAGTAAATGTAACAAGTGCCAAGAGAGGACAAATACTAGATAGAAATGGAAAGGCATTAGCTACAAATGGTACCTTGAATTCAATCATTATAATACCTAGCAAATTTAATACTGTAAAGGATAAGGCTGTACCTGAGATAGCTCAAATTCTTGGAATTTCTCAGGACACAATAAATAGTAAGCTTAAAAATGCAGGCAGTTCCAGTAATTATATACCGCTTGTTACTTTATCTGCTGATGATAAAGATAAAGCAACTAAGCTTACAGCCATAGATGGTGTTCAGTATATGAAGGTACAGGGCAGAATATATCCTGGAGGAGAGGCTTTTGGAAGTCTCATTGGATATACTGGAGCTATAACTGCCGAAGAATTAAAGGCTCACACCGGAGAAGGCTACACTGCTCAGGATAAGATAGGAAAAGCTGGCTTAGAACAGGTTTATGAGAAGAGGCTTAGGGGGCAAAAAGGCGGTGAAATCTATATAGCTAAGGATGGGAAAACTGATGACGCATCTAAAGAGGTAATAGCTAAGAAAGATGCCAAAGATGGAGAAGACATAACTATAGCAGTAGATTTTGATACTCAGCAGAAGATATATAGTGAGATGAAAAATGATGCTGGAGCTTCTGCAGCTATAAATCCTAAAACCGGAGAAATCTTGGCGCTTGTAAGCTCACCATCCTATGATTCCAATTTATTTTCTACATACATACCAGACAGCGTCAGCACTGCATGGAAGAATGCAGGAGATAAAGATCCTTTCAATAATAGGTTCAAGGCGGTTTATTCTCCAGGATCTACCTTCAAGTTAGTTACTGGTGCTATAGGCTTAAAAACCGGAGCAATAAAAGCTGATGATAAAATAGATATAAAGGGTACCTCCTGGCAAAAGGATAAAAGTTGGGGAAGTCATGTGGTTACTACACTTGAGGATCCAGGACGACCTATGAATCTTCAGGATGCATATGTGTATTCACACAATATTTATTTTGCTATGGCTGCTCTTAACATAGGCAAAGACAAGTTTGAAAGTGAAGCTAAAAACTTTGGAATAGGAGAAAAGCTACCTATAGATTACCCGATAGCACAATCTCAATTATCCAATAAAGGGCTGACCTCAGATGAACTTATTGCTGATACAGGGTATGGTCAAGGAGAAGTCTTGCTAAGTCCTATTAACTTAGCACTTATCTATAGTTCCCTTGCTAACAATGGAGATATGATGACACCAGTGTTAGAACTAAAAGGGCAAGTAACTCCTAAGGTTTGGAAGGAGAAGGCTATAGATCCTACTTATGTAAAGACACTTACAGATGATTTGACGCAAGTCGTGGAAAATCCTGCGGGAACAGCTTATACAAATCCTGCTGGAAGAGTAAAAATACTTGGTAAAACTGGAACTCCTGAATTAAAGCAAAATCAAAATGACAAGAATGCAGAAGAGAATGGCTGGTTTGTTGCCATGAATACGGATAATCCAAGTTTTGCTATAGCTATGATGATACAAAATGTTAAAAACAGAGGAGAAAGTCATTATGTTGTTCCTATTGTTAAGAGAATAATAGATGACAGGGTTAAATAGCAGGGAGTCTTTATCAATAATAAATTGCCGCAGAGCTATAAAAATTATGCGGCAATTTCTATTTTTCATATTGATATAGGCTGCGAAGAAATTTGAATAATTTTATAAAAAATTGTTGACAGTTTAAATTAATCTAATTATAATAAACTTTGTAATCCGTTAGAGATGGATTATGTGTATCTGGTGGTTATGGAACAGCTGTTACACCCGTTTCCATTCCGAACACGATGGTTAAACGCTGTATCGCCAAGAGTACTGCCCGGGAGACTGGGTGGAAGGGTAGGACGTTGCCAGGTAATGGATCTTTAGCTCAGTTGGTTAGAGCAACCGGCTCATAACCGGTCGGTCCGGGGTTCGAGTCCCTGAAGGTCCACCATTTGGGGGTTTAGCTCAGCTGGGAGAGCACCTGCCTTGCACGCAGGGGGTCAAGGGTTCGAATCCCTTAATCTCCACCAAATAAAAACCATGAACTTTTAGTTCATGGTTTTTTCGTTTTGTAAAATATTAAATAGTTTAAGATATTATAGGTTTAAGAACCCCAAAATTATTTTTTACTTGACATAGTAATGTCTAACTGTATATACTGTACATATACGGCGTACAGACTCTTTTGCAAAGGAGAAAGCAATGAGAATATTAATTTCAAATTCATCAGGAGAACCCATATATGAACAGATAACTAATCAATTAAAAAACCTAATATTTAGTGGGGACATAATGGAAGGTGAGTTGCTTCCATCCATAAGAAGCTTGGCTCAGGAGCTCAAGATAAGTGTTATAACAACCAAAAGGGCATATGAGGAATTAGAGAGGGAAGGCTTTATATATACGGTTCCAGGGAAAGGCTCATATGTGACTGAGCAAAACAAGGAGCTTCTTAGGGAAAAAAGGATGAATCTTATAGAGGAAAAGCTTATGGAAGCTATAGAGGAGAGCAAGCTTTTAAATTTAAGCTTGGATAATATAAAAGAAATGCTAGAGATTTTATATAATAATGAGGATTAATTTGTGGAGGTTACTATGGAAAATATTTTGGAGGTTAATAATTTAACTAAAGAGTACAAAGGCTTTAAACTTAACAACTTGAGTTTTAAACTTGAAAAAGGATATATCATGGGTTTTATAGGACCAAACGGTGCAGGTAAAAGCACTACAATAAAGCTTATAATGAATCTGGTTAAGAAAAACTCAGGCGATATAAAAATATTTGGTATGGATAATGTGCAGGCCGAAAAGAAGATCAAGCAGAGGATCGGTCTAGTTTATGATGAAAACTACTTTTATGAAGAATTGACTTTACTTGAGATGAAAAGACTAATAGCACCTTTTTATAGCAAGTGGAGTGATGAAACTTTTCATAAATATATATCTGATTTTAATTTGCCTAAAGACAAGAAAATTAAAGAGATTTCAAAAGGAATGAAAATGAAATATTCTCTGGCTATAGCTTTATCCCATGATGCGGATTTAATTATAATGGATGAGCCAACTTCAGGATTAGATCCTGTATTTAGAAGAGAGATGCTGGATATACTTTATGAAATAATTCAAAACGAAAATAAGGCTATATTTTTCTCTACACATATTACCACTGATCTTGAAAAGATAGCAGATTATATCACGTTTATAAATAAAGGGGATTTGGTATTTTCTGATACTAAGGATAATATACTTGAAAGCTACGGGATAGTGAAAGGAGATAATTCACTTTTAAGCTCTGAAGAAGAGGAAGACTTTATTAGCATAAGGAGAGGAAGCTATGGCTTCGAAGCTTTGACTAATAATATAAATAAGATAAAACGTAGATACAGAGATAAAGTATTATTTGAGCCAGCCAACCTAGAAGATATAATGGTTTATACGGTTAGGGGGAAGAAAAATGTATAATTTAGTGTTTAAGGATTTTTTGATACAGAAGAAAAATATATTAATATCCTTACTTTTAGCGTTAGCTTATACCTTCATGTTTTCATCTAAAATGCCAAGCTATGTAATTTATTTAGCAATACCTATAATGATAACATATCTATTAATGATGAATGCGTGTAATTACGACGATAAGAATAACTCTCAAATATTATTTTGCAGTATCCCTATAAATAGAGAAGACCTAGTGGTGGCAAAATATATAACTTCTTTTGCATTCTTTATCATGGGGATTTGTGAAGTATTACTCAGCTTCTATGTATTAGGAATATCAAATATAGTGCGTATAAATGGCGAAATAAAGCTTTCTTATATAATGATTGGCGTTATAATAATAGCAATTGGTTCCGCTGTTTATTATCCTATATATTTTAAGCTAGGATATGCAAAATCGCAGTTTTTTCTTGTAGCAATATTTTTTGCAGGCTTTTTTGGTCCAATGTTTATAGAAGAAATAGTAAAGTCAAATAAATTTGCATCAGTATTGGTGAATATATCGTCAGCACCTCAAGCAATACTTTATTCATTAGCTATAGCTATAGTATTAATTATCTTAATTATATCAATTTGGATTTCTATAAGAATCTATAAAGCAAAAGATTTGTAGAAAAAGCCGTGTTTTAAAGCAGTCTTAAAAATCATCACTGATGTAAAATATAATCTAACACTAACACAAATAAAAAAGCAAAGAATGTCAAGAAAGTAGTACTGGAATTATATATAATTTATATATAGCTTTTATGAATGGAGGTTTGCCATATGGATTATAGCCATAGGATTCAGGAATCGGTTGATTACATTGAGAAAAACCTGACAGAAAAAATAGAGCTGGAGGAGTTATCAAAAAAGGCTTTTCTTTCTAAATATTATTATCATAGAATCTTTCATGCACTAGTAGGAGAAGCGGTTATGGAATATATAAGGAAGAGGCGGCTAAGCGAAGCTGCTAAGGATTTACTTGAAAGCAAGGATAAGATCTTAGATATAGCATTAAGGTATCAATTTGGTTCACAAGAAGCTTTTACAAGAGCCTTTAAGAAAATGTTTCAGGTATCTCCTAAGGAATTTAGAAAGAATGAAGGGAAAATTCTATTATATAAAAAGTATAGCGCAATCAGCTCAAAGGATATAAAACCATCAATGGAAAGCTCTATTTTCATGGCGGCTTAAGTTCTAATTCAAGGCTCTGTTTTAAGTGAGGCTTATTTTCAATGCTTAATTTTCTTAAAACATGGTCTGATTTAAGAGTGAGAGGTGATAGTATGAGTTACGTTCCAGTAGTTATTGAACAGACTAACCACGGAGAAAGATCTTACGACATTTATTCAAGACTTTTGAAGGATAGAATTATAGTTTTAAGTGATGAAATAAATGATGCTACTGCAAGTATTATAATAGCTCAGATAATTTTCTTAGAATCACAAGATCCAGATAAGGATATAATTTTTTATATAAATAGTCCTGGAGGATCAACTACAGCAGGGCTTGCCATATATGATACTATGCAGTATGTAAGATGTGATGTGTCTACTATATGTATAGGTATGGCAGCTAGTATGGCATCTGTGTTACTTGCTGCGGGAGCTAAAGGGAAAAGATATGCACTTCCTAATAGTGAAATAATGATTCATCAGCCATCTATTTCAGGAGGACTAAAGGGGCAGGCCACGGATATAAAAATATATGCAGACAGGATACTTGCTACCAAAAGAAAATTTATTGAGATATATAATGAAAAAACAGGGCAGCCCTTGGATAAGCTAGAAAGAGATATGGAAAGAGATAACTTTATGTCTTCGGAAGAAGCTAAGGACTATGGAATAATTGACAATATATTGGAGAAAAATATATAGCAGTTTACATTGACTAAATAAGAAAACAGCGCAAAATTGATTACAGCGCTGTTTTTTATATTTTATTTACATTCTATTTTTAACCAGTAACTCTTAATTATCTACTTTTAGTTTTTGCTTAGATAAACAAGTGTTTATTTAGCTATTAACAAGATATGATTTTGATATGAACCTTTCTTATACGGGGACCATCAAATTCACAAAAATATATGCCTTGCCATGTACCTAATAATAATTTACCATTAGAAATTATTAAGGTTTGACTAAAACCGAAAGTGGAAGCTTTCAAATGTGCGTGAGAATTACCCTCAAAATGTTTATAGTCACCATGAACAGGGTAAATCTTATCTAATCCATAAATTATGTCTCGAACAACATCAGGATCAGCATTTTCGTTTATTGTTATGCCAGCAGTGGTATGGGGGCAAAAAATAATTGCTAAACCATCCTTGATTTCATTCTTCCCAATTATATTGTTTATGTCATTAGTTATATTTATAAATTCATCGGATTTTTTTGTTTGTATCTGAAAATCATAAATTTTAGAGCTCATATGCAAATGCCTCCTTTCTCTTTAGATATATTATATCATATATAAAATGCATATTTTTAATGGGGACAGGGCTCTACTAGAAGTTCAAGCTTCGAAGCTGAGACCTGTTCTGGTTGTTTCTGGAATAAATTTTTTTATAAATTTATAGAAAAAATTGACTTTTTCTTATTTATAAATTACTTGAGTCAGTACTCTTCGGGACAGTCAATAGCCCTAGACACTGCATAAGCTAATTGACTGTCCTGCTTCAAAAACGTAGAATTTTCAGCAAATCTTTATAAACACAACCTGGTGTATCAATATGTTAAAAATGGCGAAAAAGATAGAAAAAGAAAGTATAAAGAGATTAGTTAAAATATATAAACTATAATAAATATGGAGAATATATTAAACCG
>NZ_JACTOJ010000040.1:0-22153 GCF_032335695.1 Clostridium sp. 19966 | reverse complement strand
GGTAGGACGTTGCCAGGTTGGTATTCCGCGATAGCTCAATGGTGGAGCATTCGGCTGTTAACCGAAGGGTTGGAGGTTCGAGCCCTCTTCGCGGAGCCATTTTAATTTTTTGGAGAGTTAGAACATTTAGCATGAAGCTAAGTGTTTTTTTTGTTTTATAAGAGAAAAAAACCGATAAAATGCTGACGCTCCGTGGAGGTTCGAGCCCTCTTCGCAGAGCCATTTTAATTTTTTGAAGAGTTAGAGCATTTGGCGTAAAGTTAAATGTTTTTTTGTTTTTAAAAGAAAAGAAAGCTAATAAAACGCTGACGCGTTAACAGAGGCTTAATAAGAAAATTGTATTTATTGATATAGAAACATGAATAGCCAACTTCAGGTTGTTAACACATAAATAACGAGGAAGCTTGTTAATAAAGCACTATTCCAATGCATGGAATAAAGTGATAATATTGTATAGAGGAGTTTATTAGTAGTATAAATGTCATGTGAACAATGAGGTTAATAGAAGAACACTTTAGGCTATGTAAATAAATGTGAATACAAGCAGACAAATATAAAAAATTCTCGCTTAATGCCTTGTAGGGTATTATAGAACACTTATTGAAAGAGGTGAATAAGAAATGCGTTTGTGTCCTACAACAGTGATTTTCACTATTAAATTAAGAAAAAACCTCCTTTAAAATAAATTAATTTAAGGAGGATATATATGAATATTTCTGATAATGTATTAAGTAGCCACTTAAAAAATGTATATTGGATAGCAGGAACAAACTGCGGAGGAAAACCCACAATGACAAACTACCTTGCAAAAAAATATGATATGTTGGTATATGACTCTGATTCGAGATTTAGTGAACATCAAGCAATAGCAAATATATCTGAGCAGCCAGCTATGAAATGGAAGGAAATTCTTTAACTAACGAGCCTTTAAGGCAATCGGGATGTTCTGTTGACACAGTTACATCGGCTGCATTTGTTCAACAAAGAGCAAAGCTGTTGCCTACGACATTTGAAAATCTATTTCATAACTTTGTTTAACTCTTATTTTGAACATAGACGCATAATTTCATTTTTAATCATTGCTTTTAGTTCTCTTCTCTGCTCATCATTCGGCCTTGTAGATTCATCAAACAATTCCTCATTTGACAATTGATATACTGAACTAATTATAGGAGTATCTCCTTTTACTCTCGGATATAAGTGCCAATGAATATGAGAACATCCATTTCCAAGTAATTCATAATTCATCTTATCAGGCTTAAATATATTAGAAACAGCCTCTGCGACTATAGACATTTCTTCAAGATGCTTAATTTTAAAAGAATGTTCTAAGTTATGTAATTCAGGACCATGCTCCTTACAAATGAAAACGGTATAGCCCTTAAACCTCTGAAACCATCCTAAAATTACATATCCTGTTTCAAGTTCCATAATAAAATATGGGTCATCAGTAATGCTTTTTTGCTTTTCGCACATTTTACAACTCATCGCATAGTCTCCTACAAGAATATTAATTATCCTCAGTTCACACTTTTTACTGAATGGAATAAATAGCAAGGAATAAAACCTCGAATAATAGCAAATCACTTTCTATTTATGCATGGCTTAGCATCAAAATAGTATGAAACATATGTTAATATATAGCTTTCTTTTTGTGTTTCTTAGCAGCACTTGGAACAAAAAGTCTAAAGGAAGTTGCTGAAAGCATAATTCCAAAGGCTATGGCACCGCCTACAGCTAGAGTTTGTAAGCCCGAGGAGAAGGCACGAGAATAGCTTTGGTTAACCAATAAATTAACAGTTCTGTAGGCTGTTATTCCAGGAACCAAAGGAAATATTCCAGGAATTGAAAATTCCATTGCTGGAGTTCTCAGTTTTCTAGCCATAATCTCGCTATATATTCCAACAGCAAAAGCACCAGCTAAGGAAGCTAATGTGGCACTAGGATTCCTGCTATATACTAACAGGTATGAAGCCCAGCCTAGAGCACCGCAAAAGCCAGTCCAAATTATTTTCTTTCTATCAATGTTAAATAGTATTACAGGGAAGATGCTCCCGAAAAAGGCTAATATAATTTGAAAAATCATGCTCCAACCCCCATACCTATTACTAATGCAGTGGCTATACCAGCTCCAATAGCTATAATAATTAAAAGTGCCTCTCCAAATTTAGCGATGCCTGAAGAAAAATCTCCATAAATTATATCTTTAATGCCATTGGTTAAAGCGACTCCAGGAATTAATATCATGATGGTGCCGGTAATAACATTATCTTTACTCACAAAATGCAGCAGATTCTGCGAAAATAAACTTAAAGCACCTATTAAAAATCCAGAGAAAAAAAACTCTGAAAATTGAAAAAAACCTAGGTGAGAAGTTTTTTCCATGAGATAGTATATTCCTATGCTTATTAGAGCAGAAATAAAAGCATCGTAAAGCGTACCATTAAAAAACAGAGCATAAATAAAAGCGGTCATACAAGCCGCGAAAATTCTAACAGGAAAGCTAAAATAAGGAGCATCCTCTATATTTTTTAAAATATCTTTAGCTTCTTCAAAAGAAACTGCATTTTCTGCAAGATTTCTAGAAAAAGAGTTAACAAGTTCTATTCTGTATAAATCCACACGCCTGAATCTTATTTTTTTTAAAGAAGTTATTTTTTCCTCTGATTCATCTATGACAGAAACAAAAACTCCTTTTGCTGTGGAAAGACATTCACAGGGTAATTTATAAGAGGCGCAGATTCTTTCTATGGTTTCTTCTACTCTATAAGACTCTGCACCATTGCTTAAAAGAATTTGCCCTGCAGTGAGAGCAATTTCCAATACTTCTTTAGCCTTCATTCGTAACACCTCATATAATTTTATAAAGCATTATCATTATAGCATCTTTTGTATGAATGTAAAATTAAATGAAAGCATTATTTTAAATCATAGCTTTGTTTTTTAAATATTCCTTAATTATTTTGGCATCGTTAAATTCATAGGTTTTATCCTTTACTATTTGATAATTTTCATGACCTTTACCTGCGATTATTATGGTATCTCCAGAAGCTGACAAAGAAATAATTTCTTCTATGGCTTTTTCTCTATCAGTAATTTTCTTATAAGCACAATTAGTATTTCTTAGTCCTTCTTCAATATCCTTTATTATTTTATCTGGATTTTCACTTCTTGGATTATCTGAAGTTATTATGCAATAGTCAGCAAGGGAACCTGCTACTCCTCCCATGATAGGTCTTTTATTTATATCTCTATCTCCTCCGCAGCCAAATAATAATAAAAGTTTACCCTTTGTAAATTCTCTGGCTGAAAGTAAGATGTTTTTTAAACCATCTGGAGAATGGGCATAATCTATTATTATATTTATATCTTTATTGTTTCTAACATATTGGAATCTTCCAGGAACTCCTTTTAGGTTTGAAAGAGCTCGAACTATTTCATCCATAGCTATTCCACTTAAGTAGCAGGAAGCAGCAGCAGCTAAGGCGTTATATACAGTAAAACGTCCAGGTATATTTATTTCCACTGGATAAAATATTCCATTAAAGCTAAGATCAAAGCTTACACTATCAATACTGTATTGAATATTAATAGCTCTAAGATCTGCGGTATTTTCTATACCATAGGTTAGCACAGAAGAATCAGGATACTTTTTAATTATGGCTTTAGAAAAAGCATCATCTGCATTTAATACAAAGTTTTTGCACATAGCAAAAAGCTTTAACTTAGCTTTCTTATAATTTTCCATAGTGCCATGTTCTTCAAGATGCTCCATAGTAAGATTAGTAAACACAGCAATATCAAAATTGCAGCCATAGACTCTATTCATTTCTAGAGCTGTAGAAGTTACTTCCATAGCCACATCTGTCATTCCTAAATTTATCATTTCGCTAAAAGATTTTTGGAGTTCCAGAGAGTCTGGAGTGGTTGGGTTTAGCTTCGAAGTCCTTAGCTGCATTCCAGCAGCATTATTTTCTATGGTTCCTATTATTCCGCATCTTCTATAGCTGTAGTTTAAAATATCTGATATAAAGTAACTGGTAGAGGTTTTCCCATTGGTACCTGTTATTCCTATAAGATTAAACTTATGGGAAGGATAATCATAAAAGTTATTGGATGCTATTGCCATGGCAATTCTGGAGTTCTTCACTCTTATTACTGTTACATTTTGAGGAATATTATTTGTCTCCTTCTCTAAAACAATGGCTAAGGCTCCGCTGTTTATGGCCATATCTATATAATTATGTCTATCCACATTTTTATTTTTTACTGCTATGAATAAGCAGTTCTTAAATAGCTCTCTTGAATCCCAGCATATCTTATCTATATTTACAGATAAGCTTCCCTGAAGAAGCTCGTATTCAATTCCTTTTAATAAATTTGAAAGCAGCATTTGATCCTCCTATATAAAAACATATTGATTAGTAATCATTACAGTTATATTATATAATTAATAAATGCAATATTTAATGCAATATATGCTATAAATATTGTAAAAGATGCTGAAAGGTTAATGCAAATGGAAGAAGGAAACGAATATATAAGCATGGGATATCTTAAAAATGATTTTGAGATTTTTCATATAAAAGATAAAAAACAATTGGAATTTGAATTTCATTACCATGAATTTGATAAAATAATTATTTTTATATCTGGTGATGTGACTTATCTAGTCGAAGGAAGAGCCTATAAATTAAGGCCTTGGAATGTTTTGTTTGTGGGCAGCAATGATATACATAAACCTATGATAAATTCACAGGAGACTTATGAAAGAATAGTTATATGGATAAATGCAAAATTTTTGCAGGAGCATAGCAAAGATAATTGTAATCTTCTCTGCTGCATGCAGAACTCATCAAAGTATAAAAGGAACCTTCTAAGCCTTAGCACTTCAAATGAAATAAGGCTAAAGCAGCTCTTAAAGCAGCTGGAGGCGTCCATTATAGATAAGGAATTTGGAGGCAGTATACTAAAAAATGCTGCATTTTTGACTTTTATTGTGAATTTAAATAGAATGTATATTGGAAGCAAAGAAGAAACTGCTTCTGAATATGTTAAAAGTGATGATAGAATAATCAAGATAATTGATTACATAAGGAATAATTTAAACCAAGAGCTTTCTGTAGAAAAATTAGCTGAAAAATTTTTTGTAAATAAATACTATCTTATGCATAGATTTAAAGAACAAACAGGGTACACTCTTCACGCTTACATATCGCAGAAAAGACTTATGATGGCAGCTAGTTTACTGAAATCAGGAAGTAAACCCTTGGAAATATATTCTCAATGTGGATTTTTAGATTATTCAGTATTTCATAGAGGCTTTAAAAAACAATATGGAATATCTCCTAAGCAATATGGAAGCATAAATTCATTATAAAAACATAGCCTGACATCTAAAAGAATGTTTAAAATTAGTGTAAAAATCAACATTGATTTAAAGTAAAGTGAAAAAATATGAATATTTCAACATTAAATTTTTTAGTGCAGCATTTTTCACTGTAGTATATAATATTATTTGGTGATAATTATGAAAAGACTTATATTAGCAGAGAAGCCTTCAGTAGCTAGGAATATAGCTGAGGCTCTTAATTGCAAGGTAAAAAAGGATGGGTATATAGAAGGAGAAAACTTTATAGTTACCTGGGCATTTGGACATTTATTAACCCTTTGCGATTGCAAGGATTATGATGAAAAATATGCCCTGTGGAATCTGGAGTACTTCCCTTATATACCTGAAAAATTTAAATACAAGATAAAGAATGATGGAAACAATAGAAGTAAAGAGGATGCAGGGGCTAAGAAGCAATTAGGCATAATAAAGGCATTAGCCGATAGAGAAGATGTAGAAGCTATAATAGGAGCTACAGACTTTGATAGAGAAGGGGAGCTTATAGCTCTTTTAATATTTACTTTTTTAGGTATAAAAAAACCAATTTATAGAATTTTGATAAACGAATGGACTCCTGCAGAAATAAAAAGAGGTCTCGAAATATTAAAAGAAAATAAAGAAATGAGACCACTTCAAGATGCTGGAGTAAGCAGGCAGCTGGCAGATTGGATAATGGGAATTAATTTTACATCTGCTGCAACTCTTAAATATGCAAGGGGTAAGAGATCTCTGTTGAACATAGGAAGAGTACTCATGCCTACTCTAAAGATGATATACGACAGGGAAATGGAAATAAAGAATTTTAAAAGTGAAACTACTTATGAACTTACCGCAGAATTTAAATGTGAAGCAGGAATATATAAGGGAAAATTTTTTCATGGAAAATTAGATAAGTTTCCTAAAAAAGAGAGCGTAGAGAGACTTAAAGAGGAGCTTAAGGATAAAACTGGAGTAGTAGAGGAAAAAAAGATTGAAACCAAAAATGAATATCCTCCTGCTTTATTTAATCTAAGCAATCTTCAAGGATACATAACCAGCAAATTTACTGGATGGACGGCGGATAAAGTTTTAAAAGTAGCTCAAAGCCTATATGAGAAAAAATATATAACTTATCCAAGAACTGAAAGCACAGCTCTAGAAGAAACTATTAAAGATAAAGCTAAAAATGTACTTCAGACACTTATTAAAGATATTCCTTTCAAAAATGAGATAGTTTTTAGCGACACCAAGAAGGTTTTTAATAATACTAAAGTAGAGAGCCACAGTGCTATTATACCTACTTATATAATACCTAAGGGACTTTCTAAGGACGAACAGGATGTATATGATGCAGTGAAAAATAGATTCTTATCTCAGTTTATGGTACCAGCAGAATATGAAAATACTGAAGTAATAACTAAGGTAGCTGGAGAAAAATTTGATAGACTGTTTATTACTAAAGGAAAAATATTAAAGGAAAAGGGATGGCTCAAATTATATGATGAAGAGAAAAAAGATGAGCTATTGCCCAATATGGAAGAAGAGGAAGAAGTAGAAATATTAAAATTAGAGGTTTCTACTAAGAAAAGTAAACCTCCAGCTCATCATACTGAAAAAACTCTTTTAAAGGCTATGGAAACCTGTGGAAAGAACAGGGGAGATAAGGAAGAAGAGGACGATACAGTACTTTATGGATATTCCATAGGAACTGCAGCTACAAGAGCTGAGACCATAAATAAACTCAAGTCTGCAGGTTATATATATTCAAAAGGAAAGTCTCTTCTCATAACTGAAGTAGGAATAAATCTAGTAGAAAAATTTCCTGTGAAGGAACTGCTAGATACAGATTATACTGGAAGGCTTGAAAAAAAGCTGTTTGACATGGAAAAAGGAAGCTTCCCTAAGGATGAATTTTTAAAAGAGATTTATGATTTTACTGTAAAGGGTGTAAATAGAATAAAGAAGAGCTGGAATATAATCATCAATGACAAAAGAGAGCCAAAACCAGAAGAAAAGACTGAAGTAAATAAACAATAAAATAGGCTTTGTTTTATGAATCACATAAAGCAAAGCCTAAAAGCATCTATATGTACATGGACTGTCTGTAATTACCCATTATATTATTAACCTCAGAAACTGTAACAAAAGCATTGGTATCCAACCTTTTTATCATAGATCTAAGTTCAGAAAGCTGATTTTTTTCTATTACTAAATATATCATGCCTTTATGCTCTTTAGAATAGCCTCCTACTGCATCTAATATGGTAACTCCTCTCACTAGTCCTTTTTGAATTTCTTTGACTATTATATCCGTGTTGTCACATACTATAAAGCATTGGACATTTGAGAAGAAGATCTTATTTATGTAATCCATAGTTACGGACCTTACAAAGGTTATTAGAAGGGCATACAGAACAGAATAAATGCCAAAAACTAAGGCAACAAAAACAAATACTACTAAATCTCCAATCATGAGTATACTTGATACCGGGGCTGATTTAAACTTCTTATTTATAACTATAGCTAAGATATCAAAGCCTCCGCTGGAACTGTTAGACATAAATATGAAAGTAAGTCCTACAGCAAGCACAATTCCGCCAAATATAGAGCCTAGAGTTAAGTCTTTTATGGCTTGAATTTTAATATTAGCATTTATAAAATCTGTGGCGAAGGAAGTTATCACTACGGAAAAAACACTTTTAATAAAAAAGCTTCTTCCAAGAAATTTATAGGCAATTACGAATAAAGGTATGCTTACTATTAAGGTAGCCAAGCCTACTTTTATGCCAAAAATGCTGTTAAGGCATAAGGCTATACCAGTAACACTGCCTGAACCTATCTTTAAAGGAATAAGAAAGACTGTTACATATAAAGACACAATAATGCTTCCAAGTATCATAAGAGAGTACTCTTTAATTAATGTTTTCATAAAAATCCACCTCATGTTAGTTTAGTATACTATTATATATTTTTATCAAAAAATTAAAAATTAGCATAGGATAAAGTCCATATACTAATTTTTAATGACTTCAAGTTTATTTCTGCTCATTTTCCAATTCCTTGATAGCATTTTTGATGTCCTCATGAGTAATATTGCTCAAATAGGATTCAGGAAATTCTAATGCCTTTTTATAATTTTTCAGTGCTTTTTCTTTATTATCTTGCTTAATAAGAGTTAAAGCATAATGGTAGTAGGCTTCTGGAAATTTAGGTTCCTTTTCCACTAAACTTTCGTAAATTTCAGCGGATTTAGCATAATCACCTAAGTGATAGTAGGTCTCTCCCAAATTATCACTTATTACGTTGCTGGAACTATTATAGTCATAAGCTTCTAGGTTAATTGCCAAAGCTCTTTCATAGTTACCTTGAAGTATTAATAGATAACCAAGATTTTCATAAAGAATTGTAGTTTTAAAATTAGGATATATTCCTTCTAACATTTCTACTGCTTCATCTAATTTACCAGATTTCCACTTTGCTAATGAATAAGTTAATTTAGTGTTGTTTTTATCTGCTTCAGTTATATTAGAATTAAGTAAAGCTTCAAGTACCTTAATAGCTTCATCTACCTGCTTATTTTTTAGAAGCAGATAAGCGTAAGAATGTTTAACTCTAGGAGCAGAAGATTTGATTTTTGCAGCTTTACTATAAAGTCTTAAAGACTCATCCACAAGGCCTATGGAGTAAAGCTTAGCCGCCCTTACAGAATAGTAAAATGATCTTCTTTGGTATAATAGAAAAGCAGCGAATAAGAACAACATTGTAATTCCTATGGAATGATTATTAATATATACAGTTAACCATAAGAATATTCCTAGTATAGCATATAGTATTTTGGTTATTTTAAGCATGCTTGATTGTACCCCCTATTTTTATCCTCAGCACATATATTATCATTAAGAGGGGCTTAAATCAATATTTCCTTTTTAATGTTTTTTCAAGTCTTGCCACTAAAGCATACATTATATAGGCAAGTATTGACAATATAAGTATGCTTACCATTACCATATCAAGTTGTGCTATTTGTCCTCCATATACTATTAGGAAGCCAAGACCTTCTTTAGCTACAAGGAATTCCCCCATTATTACCCCTACCCAGGAAAGCCCTACATTTATTTTAAGTGCGGATATCAAGGAAGGTATAGAGGCAGGTATGATTAGCTTTGTTAATATTTGAAGCTTGTTTGCGCCAAAGGTTTTCAAAAGTTTTATTTTATCCTTACTAACTTCGTTGAAACCTGATAATATACTTATTATAGTAACTACTATAGATATTAACAGTGTAATGATTATTATGGCTTCCAACCCATTGCCTACCCAAAATATTATTATAGGACCAAGTGCAACCTTAGGAAGGGCATTTAATACTATTAAATAAGGCTCGGCTACCTTAGAAGCGAACTCAGACCACCATAATAAAATTGCAATCAGACCACCTAGCAGAGTACCTAAGAGAAAACCCATTATGGTTTCATAGCAAGTTACGAATATATGCCTAAATAAAGTTCCTTCACCATACAGAGTTATGAGACTTTTAACCATCCTAGAAGGAGTGCTGGTTAAAAATGGATCCACTATATTCAAATCGCCTAGGAGCTCCCAGAGGGCAAAAAATAGGATTAAAATAAATATTCTAGTAAAGGTTATTTTATTTTTTTCTTTCTTTATCTTTTTTAAATAATTCAAGTGCTCTTTACTATATTCAGTCATTTATCTCCATCTCCTTCCAAATGCTATTAAAGTACCCAGAAAAGTCGGGAGACCTTCTTCTAAGTATAGGAGTGGGATATTCAGGAGAAAAATTTATGCATACTTCTCGTTTTACGTAAGATGGTCTTTTAGAAAGAACTAACACCCTGTCACTTACGGAAACAGCTTCAGCAATATCGTGAGTAACCATAAGCACTGTCTTTTTTTCATTTTTTATTATTGCATATATTTCGTTTCCTATATTTAGACGGTTTACATAGTCTAAAGCAGAGAAGGGTTCATCCAAAAGCAAAACCTGAGGATTTAAAGCTAAGGTTCTTATTAAGGCCACCTTTTGCCTCATGCCGCCGGAAAGCTGAGAGGGTTTATGGTGCCTAAAATCCCACAAATTGTACTCCTTAAGTAGTTTTTCTAAATAGGCAA
Organism: Clostridium sp. 19966; assembly: GCF_032335695.1. Lineage (NCBI taxonomy): Bacteria > Bacillati > Bacillota > Clostridia > Eubacteriales > Clostridiaceae > Clostridium > Clostridium sp. 19966. The sequence continues at coordinate 11,649 of NZ_JACTOJ010000040.1, read as the reverse complement.
ATATGTCGCTGGTGACTTTATGCTGTATCCTTGGACCCAAAGTTATGTTTCTCCAAACATCAAGCCATTCAAAAAGTTGATCTTGCTGAAACATATATCCTATATAATCAAGCTTGTAAAAATCTTTATTTATCAATTTATCATTAAATAAAACCTCTCCCTGAAGTGGCTTAATAAGCCCGGCTAGTATATTTAATATTGTAGATTTACCGCAGCCAGAAGGCCCTACTAAACTTACAAATTCACCAGCTTCTACATTTAAATTAACGTTATTTAAGGCAGGGGTTTCACCTACATGGGTATGATAATTCATATATATTTTTTTAAGTTCTAGCTTACTCATTTAATCATCTCCCAGTGTTTTATAATTCAGTATATGATTGTTAGTGAAAGTTTGTTATTATGTAATAAAAATGCATTGACAATAATTTGTAATATGCTATTCTTATATTAGAATAGTATGGAAGGAAATTTAATTATGACAATTATAGAAATAATTTTATTATGTCTTTTGCAGGATAAAGACTATTATGGTTATGAAATGGAAGAGGTAATTGATAAGAGAAATATGCGAATGTGGGCAAGTATAGGATTTTCATCAATATATAATTCTCTTAACAGGCTAGAAAAAGCTGAATACATAAGTTCTAGGATGGAAAAAAAATATGGTTCACCGAAGCGAAAAGTATATTTTTCAAATGAAAGTTCAAAAGCTGTAGTAAAAGAAGAGGTTATAAAATTAATAGCCGAATCTAAAAATGACAGCAGTAGCTTTGATGTTGGTATAGCTTTTTCTTACCTTTTGGCAAAGGAAGAATTTTTGAAAGCTCTCTTAGAGCATAAAGAAAATTTAATTAAAAGAAAAAAACTTCTAGAATACAGATACGGTATTCATCCTACGGCAAAAGAAAGACCATATATTAAAGCTTTATTTGAGAGACCATTGCTATTTGTTGAAACAGAATATAAATGGCTTGAAGACTTCATTAATACTAATTTTTAATATTGGAGGAATAAAAATGAGTGATATGTCAAAAGTAAGCGATGCCTTTAGAACATTTTTTAAAGAAGCTCCAGAGCATCAAAAAGCATGGATGGAAGCTGTGCAAAAGCTAGATGCAGCAAGCAAACTTGATCCAAAAACTGAGGAGATTGCATATATATCGGTAATGTGTGCCAACAGATTGTTCAGCGGGCTCAATTTTCATGTTAAACATGCAAAGCAGCTAGGTGCCACCAGGGATGAAATAATAAGTGCTGTATTGGTTGGACTTCCAGCGGTGGGGAATATAGTAATACAAGCCCTTCCAATAGCTGTTGAAGCTTATGATGAGGAATAGTAATTGGATAATTTACTTAAGCTAGGTTTTTAAATCTAGCTTAATCATTTTTTATTGAAGTATCTATTGTAAATGTTATGGATTTTGAATTATTCAAGGCTTTCCAAAAATCCTCTTCATGTATTATAAGTATTTTACATTTTGATTCTTGCAAAGTTATAGCCCTTTGAATTTTAAGACCGTAGCTAGAAAATGCCCAGTTAGAATTTCCCTTATCCCCAACCACCAAATAATCTACATTTCTATTAACTGTATTTGTGAAAATTCCTCCCTGCAAGGTTAACGCTCTTGAAATATTACCTCTAGTCATTCGGCTGGAGGCTCCAGTAAAGCAAAAGATTTTCCCTTTTATATTTATGCTGGCATCTATAGCATAAAAGCCGTCGGTTTTATTTTCTTTTATATGACTTTTTTCAAGTTTGTCAAATGATATTTTCATATTAACCTGCTTTCAATAAAAAAATAATGAATCCCCGCGAAAGGATTCATTTTATCTCTAGGTTCTGTTATAAATCGATGTGTTTTTTACACTGATTTATAACATTCCTTCAGTTCGCTGGGCTATGTTTTAAAATGTTGATATTATCTTTGGAGTTCTAGAAACTCTTAGGAAGTGCGACTTATAATTGGCGTAATTTTGCCCAGGACGGGCAAAGCAATTTTAGCGCCATGGACGGCGCATTAAAATTGGTAGCAAATTATAATAAAGCAATCCTTAGAGTTTCAGATCAAGCAAAGCCTTTATCAACATTCTTTTGAAACATAGCCATTATATAATGTTAAGCACTCGGCAAAGTACTCTCGTATATTTTATCAGAAATTTGTTTGTATAACAACAAGCTTTTTTCATTGGCTTTGTTTCGAACTAGAATTATTATTTAATATTTTTAATCGCATTTTCTCCAAAACTATTGTTTATGATATCATTAAAAGGTGGACGTTCTTTTAGTAAGCTTGGATCGTAACTTTGAATTATATCCATAAGTCTATTTAAGCTTTCCTCACTTACGGTTGGCTCCGTAGCAAAAGCTTGAATTCCTCTATAGTTTTTCACAGTAGAGGCTATTACATTTACATCAGTTCCTGGGAAAAAGCTTTTTATAGAATTAGCAACTTCACTGTCAGTGTGCTTCTGAACCCATAGCTGTCCTTTATATATCGCATTAGTGAACTTTTGGATTATATCTTTGTGTTTACTTATATAAGATTTGGTAGCAAAGTAACCAGTATAAGGTATTACGCCAGCAGAGGTACCTACTGAAGCTTCTATATAACCAGTTTTGCTTTGAGCAAAGGTGCTGGCAGTAGGTTCGAAAATTGTAGCAAAATCGCCAGTACCGCCTTTAAATGCACGATACATAAAAAAGCGAGTTATTTAATGTCTGTAAATAGAGTAATGGCTAACATGTAATTTACGCTATCATAATATATGGAACTTACTAAGGATCTGATAAGGTATTTTTTTCTATTATAATCTGAATTTTCATATAAGTTTTTAAAATTTATCAGCATAGAAGACAGCATATCAATGGCGTCTAAATTTTCTACATTATTGGTATCAACATTGAAAAACTGAGCCTTTTTGTTTTTTAGAGCTTCCAGTTCTTTATTCAGTTCTTCAATTTTAGGAATAATATATTTTACAATTGATGTATCTAGAGATAACTGCTGCACTAAGTTATCTATTTGCTTTTCTTTTAAAGCTATGTTTTCCGTTATAATTGTTATTTCTTTTGAATTATCAATTTTTGAAGAGGTAGCTTTGTATTCATCTATTTCAGGATTTAATTGACTTTTCTTAGAAGTTATTTCGAAGAGTTTATTTATAACTGCAGCTTCAATGATATCTGATCTTATGTTCTTACATCTGCATTTAGTACTGCCGTATTTTAGCTTATTACTGCATATGTAATATTTGGCAGTACTGCCATCAATTTGCATATGACCGGTTTTTTGGTACATAGGGCCGTCACAGTGCATACATTTTAAAATTCCATTTAAAAGACCGCTGGAGTCACTTATGAGCCTTGGAGCTTTAGATTTATTTTCATCCAGCTTATATTGTACCTTAAGCCAAAAATCACTATTTACAATGCCTTCATGTTTGCTTACGGCATAAATCCATTCATTAATTTCTTTATAATTATCTTTAGAATCTTTTTTGTTATAAGTCAATATGCCGTAGCCATTAGCTTCTCCAAAAACCGTAACACCTCTATTTTTTAAATAGCTAATTACTTTATCGCTGCTTTTAACATAAACAGGATTTCGAAGAAGCAGCTGAAGTGCTTTAATATTCCATTCATTATTATTTCGGGTTCTCATACCATCTTGTCGCAATTGCTTATGAACCTTGGAAAGACTGCCAAATTTAAAATATAAATCATATATGAAGGTAACTAATTCAAGCTCTTTTTTTATAGGAGAAAGTCTAAATAACTTTTTCTCTTTTAAGTTTTCATCCACATAGACTACAGGTTCGCTTTTAAAGCCAAAAGGTGGAGTACCTCCAAGCCATCGCCCTGATTTAGCAAGCTCAAACATATTGTCTCTTATACGTTCAGCAATAGTTTCACGCTCCAGCTGAGCAAAAACAGAGGATATATACATCATAGCCCTTCCCATAGGAGTACTTGTATCAAATTGCTCTTTGATAGAAACAAATTCTATGTTGTATTTAGAAAGTATATCTATGGTGTTAGAGAAGTCAGAAACATTTCTGCTTATTCTATCCAATCTGTAGCAAATGATAACTTGAAATTTATTATCCTTAGCATCCTTCATCATTTCCTTGAATTTAGGACGCTTCATATTACCGCCTGAGTAGCCTTCATCCTCATAGATAAGAAAGTCTTTTATGCCAATTTTAGTACCATAGTCCTGGCACATCTGTATTTGATTTTCTATTGATTCACCTTTGCCTGTAAATTTAGATTTGCGGGAATAAATAGCTGCAATCATTATAACCTCCTGTTTAAAGCATGGTCTAAATATAAGATTTACCTATAAAAAAATGATTATAGCCGTAAGTATAAAACAACTTTAGTACAATATATAAGTACTTTATTTGTATTGGAAATATGTATTTTTTTAATGGATAAGCTATTAATCTAAAACGGAATTTCAACAAATTGGAATTTATAAATAAGTAAGAAGTATGAGTGAATGGTGAAGAGTTTAAGTAGAAATTCGCTGCAGGCAAATTTTAACCATACCTCTTAACTTTTACTTATTAGTTCTTACTTCATACTTCATAGCAAATAGAAAGGAACCTCATATATAAATGAAGTTCCTTTCTATAAAAATGTTTTATTTAGATGCGTTGGTTATGAAAGCATCAACCTTTGGTGAACCTATTCCTGTTACTAAATCATATCCGCTCTTTGCGCTGTAGCCTCCATTGCTTCCAGAGGTTATGTCATGGAAATTTGTAGTATAACCAGTGCTTCCGGTAGCTCCTGACAAGCTATAGATTTTGGTTAAGAAATCAAAGCTTCCTAAAGCACTTCCCTTAGTCTGATCGACTAAAGCAACAACACCTGCCCAGCTTGGAGCACTAAGGCTTGTACCACCTACTTGGAACCAACCAGATTGCCCGCTGTAGCTAGTTGTATCATAAACAGCTACACCTGTGTTAGGATCTGCGTCCCAAGAAATATCTGGATCTCCTCTATGAGAGCTCACAATGCTTGTCCAATTGTTTTGATAGCTTGGTCTAGATTCATAAGAGCTAGTAGCTCCACCTGATCCGCTCCATCCAGTTTCGCTTTGATATGTTCCAGTTGAATCGATATTTAATGTAGTACCGCCAACGGATAATACATATGGAGATGCAGCTGGCCATTCGGAACCTGATCCATCATCACCAGAGGATGCTAAATAAGTAACTCCAGTATGCTGGAAATGAGAGTCGTAGGAAGCTTCTCCAGAAAATTCGCTGCCTCCCCAGCTGTTTGATACTGCAATTGCCCCATTATTACTAGCATAGTCTATGGCTGAAACAAGGTTTGCTGTGCTAGCAGTTTTTGCAACTACCAAAAGTATTTTAGCATTTGGTGCTATTGCATGAGCCCATTCTACATCCATAGCTGTTTCTAGAGCCCAGCCTCCATCAGTAGTTGATGGCTTTCCAGAAGGATATGCAATACTGATAGTGGTTTGAGGTAGTCCAAATTGAGTAGAAAAAGCATTTAAATCATTTTGTATTGTTGGGCTTCCATAAGCGTCAACAATGGCTATAGTTTCGCCTGAACCTGTGGCAGAGATTTTGTCTAGTCCGTAAGCTTTTCTGATTTGAGAAGGAACATAGCCAACGGGTCCTGAAGATGACGCTCTTTTTATGTGTAGAAGCGGATGAGCACTCCAAGAAGTGCTAGATAGAGATTTTTCAATGGAAGAAATTCCTGACAGTGTGTTGGTAGAAAGTACAGTAGTAGCTAATACAAGTCCAAATAATAAGCCTTTTTTTAGATTTTTTACCATAATGATACCTCCCTTTATTTGTTACTATTTATAAATAGTGATTTTATATAAATATAATAATCTTATAAAAGAATAAGGTAAAATGTTTTAATTACAATATTACAAAAATTATTAAATATTCAATAAATTATATGAATTGAAAGTAAAATAAATTTTTTACCTAAAAAAATATGACAATTATTGATAATATGATAATTGAGGTAAAATAGTTCAAATTTTTATAAATATCAATACCCCAAGAGCAACTTCTGTGGATTTACCATACCAATACATTAACCTCAAATTACAATTGGCATATTATAATATTAGTATTTTTCATGGGGGAGTATAGTTGAAAAAGCAGTTGCAGGTTAATGTAATAGAACCTGAAAGTTGGGATGAGTTTTACAAGTATTTGGGTAAGTTAATGTTTTCGGTTTGGCTTGATATGTGTCCTAAAGAATTGAAAATTGCTGCCATAGAAAAAGCAAAAGAAAAATTAAGCAATAATTAGTGCAACAGCTAAAGAATAGAAATTGAAAAACTTTTAATTTAAAATTATGAATAAAAATATTTGTTAGAAATTCAAATAATAGATAAGTTTTATGATTATAATAGTATGATATAATTATATTTAGTTTGATTTATAATCTTAAAATATATATTTTTCTGATTGAATTGAAAGGATACACATATGAATATTACTATTGAATTAGGACAAGCAAAGGATATTAATGAATTGGAACAACTTTATAATGAGTTAAATGATTACTTAGAAAAAGGAGTAAACTATCCAGGATGGAAAAAAGGTATATATCCTATTAGGAAAAATGCAGCTGATGGAATAGAAAACTCCAATCTTTATGTGGCAAAACACAATGAAAAAATCGTTGGTTCCTTTATTTTAAGTCACCTGCCAGAGCCATCCTATTACAAAGCTAAATGGAGAATAGAGTCAGATTATTCAGATATTTTAGTTATATATACATTTGTTGTACATCCAAGTTTTTTAAAATGCGGTATTGGGAAAGCATTAATGGATTTCTCGGTTGAACAGGGTATTAAGACAAATGCTAAAGCTATACGTTTAGATGTATATGAAGGAAATATGCCTGCTATAAGGTTATATGAAAAATGTGGATTTAAATATATTGATACTGTTGATTTGGGACTTGGCAATTACGGCTTAGATTGGTTCAAGCTATATGAAAAGTTAATATTATAATAGAAAATTTAGAATAATTTCATTAAATGTTATGATATAATTATACTTGAAATATTACAAAATATTTGCAATGGATAATTTTAAGAAATATAAGTTTATTTATTATGGGAGAAGAAAAATGGTTAGAAACTATATGGAACAGGTTGTTGCGGAGGCTTTACCAGCAATTATAAGTAAATATGAAAATATATGCAAATGTGAAAAATGTATCGATGATATAAAAGCTTTAGCTCTAAATAACTTAAAACCTCTATATATTGCTACTGAAAAAGGAGCGATGTATTCTAAAATAAAAAAATTACAGCTACAGTTTAGTGTAGATGTAATAAATGAAATTACTAGAGCGATTGAAATTGTATCTAAAAATCCAGTACATAATTGCGGTTAATTATTTTCATAGGATGATGAATTTTAATTTAGGAATACCTAAATATACTTACTCTATTCTGGATATATATAAGGATTTTTAGGCTTTTGAGCTGGGACTATAGATTTAACTATAACAATTGGAATAACTTCACTGGCACCTGTGCCAGATTTTTTAGTTGTCGTATCTATGGTTCCTGAAATTGTAATCCATTCATCACTTTTTAATGTGTAGGACTTATCAAAACTCGATAATATGCCTGTAACCTCAGCATCTGCAGCGCAGCAAACCATCATTAATCTAGCAATCAAAAATTCATTTTTTCCCATATCATTGCTTTTGTATACAAATCCAGTTATAGTTAATTTTTTCCCTTTGTATTTATTAGGATCGCTATAAATTATATCATCAGTAACTGAAGTGAAGTTACTATCATTTACAAATAAATCAGAAGGATTAATAGCGCTATCCTTTAAACTAACTTTTTGAGATAAAATGGTTCCCTTATTGGCTGCTACCTGGCCGCTAAGACCTTGGGGATTTATAAGAACTGCTAATATTACAGGAAATAGTATAATAAAGGAACATTCATGTCTTTCACTATTTTTCATAAATAGTTCTATAATTTGCACAATAATCAAAACTACTAAAAAGACTAGACATATTCGAATATAAATCAGCATTCTCGGATGAATAAAATAGAAAATCTTTCCAGAAACTAATAGTGAATAAATATAATAGAATAAAACTAAAAGTATAATACTTTTTTTATTAATCATTGGATCCTCCATAAAAATTGTATAGAATTTATGAAAATACCTAAAGCAAAACAAACAATGAAAATTAAGGATATAAGTTTAAATACAAATTTACCTTTAAATGAACTCCATAGCATCATAGTGTTTTTTATATCTATCATAGGACCCAAAATTAAAAATGCAATTATTGATCCTGAGGTAAACTGACCAAGGAAGGTTCTTGCTATAAAGGCATCAGTTTCAGAGCATACCGCTAGTAAGAATGCCAATAAAATCATTGCTAGGATAGAGAAAATGTTATTGAATCCTATAGATATCATGTATTGCCTTGGAATAAAAGTTTGCATAAGTGAGGATAAAAATGCACCTAAAACAAGAAATCTGCCTACCTCATTCAATTCATCAGCTGTATGCTGAAAAAGATCCAACATAACCAAGAGTATATTTTCATTTTCGTGAGAGTGCTCACTATGAGAATGCTGATGATGGCAATGGCAAGGATGATTTTCTTTTTCCTTTACAACTAAATGGTCTTTTTCAAGAAAATTTATTATTAAACCTATGAATATGGCAGCTATAGCGCCAAGAAAACCTCTGACAAAAACTACAGATATATTATTTGAGAAAGCGTAGTAAGTTGAAAATAGCACTATTGGATTAATTATAGGTATTGATAACATCATAGTTATAGCTATATATAAAGGCATGCCTTTTTTTATTAGTCTTCTTACAACAGGAACAATAGCGCAATCACATAAAGGGAAAATTAATCCTATAAGAGAAGCAGAAATAAGGGCTAAAACCATATTATTAGGAATAATTTTTTTTAAAGTTTCTTCAGAAATAAATAATTGTATTAGTGATGAAATAAAACTTCCTAACAATATAAAAGGTAAGGCTTCTAAAAAAATACTTATAAATATTGTGCTAAAGCCTTGTAAGGAATTGCTGTTAAAAACATTTGATAGGAAATTTGAAAAATTGTCTAGGCTTGATTGGCTAAAAGTATAGTGAGTTACACTAATTATTACTGGTCCTAGAATTATAATAAAAATAACGGTTGTGAGAAGTATGTAAAATAACAAAGTTCCAAAAAATTTTTTTCTATTTTCAATTATCAATTGTTTATCACCTCATATAAAATTAGCTCTTAAAAAATAATATTCAATTAAATATTAAATAGAAGAAAAAATAACAAAAATGATGTAAATAAGAATATTTACATCATTACGACAAAATGTTTATAATTTGTTAAATAATACCTTATACAATAAAACAAAGACAAGCTTAAGCAGTCTAAAATAATTATGAGAAAGAGGTATAAAATATGAGAAAAAAATTAACTTTATTGGTAAGTGGACTAATGATAAGCAGTTTTTTAGCAATTCCAGTAAGTGCAGCTCCTGTAAGTAAAACAACAGAACTAGGTACAACAAACGTCGTAAAAAGTAGCCAAGTACATACTATAGCTACTGCTACGATAACAGGTGATGGAGTGAGAGTTAGAACTAGCCCAAGTACAAGCAGTGCAGTTCTAGGGTTATTATACTCAGGAAGCACAGTATATATTTCTTTAGATGATAGTGTATCTGGATGGTATTATGTTATTTCTTCTCCAACAGGAGTAACAGGTTGGATTTCCAATCAATATGCAAGAATAACTCATATTCAACAGGATTCTTAAGGTAAAAACCATATTCTTAAGCACAAGTGGGATACAATAGTAAAAATAGCTGTAGCAAATGAAACTACAGCTATTTTTGCTTTCAGATTTTTTAAGTAAATGCTGTTTGTAAGGCTAAGATATTTTTTCTTTATGAATATTTCTGCTAATAATTTTTATATGGAAGCTTTTATTAATTATCGCAGTTTTATGTATCGCGTTAATGCGCCAGGTACTGCTGCAAAAGCTATATTTGTTATTATATTAAGATCTTTTTTAGGATTTATTCCATTAGCTTTTAAAACATATTCAAAAGCCATTTCAGGAACTCCACCAGGTCTTCCTCCAACCACAGTTTTTCCTTTTAAGTCAGACCAATTAAAATTGTCTATTTTGTTTCTTCCCACTAAAAAGGACCCATCTCTTTGAGTAAGTAATGAAAATACTACAGGGTAATCAGCTCTTTTCTGATTATAAATATAAATTACCTGCTCTGGTCCGCCAAAACCTATATCAGCACTGCCGCTAAGGACTTCTTGCATGGTTTTATCTGACCCATTGCCCACAGATAAATTTATATCTAAACCTTCTTCCTTGAAAAAGCCTTGATTAATGGCTGCATACATGGGAGCATAAAATACGGAGCGGGTAACTTCATTGAGTTTAACCTTAGTAAGTCCAGTATTTTCTTTTTTACTGCATCCGTATAGAGCAGAAGAAAATATCAGTACTGAAGCAAATAAAGAGAAAAATTTTAATAATTTTTTCATTGTGTTCCTCCATAAAGTTTTTTCAATTTATAATATGAAAAAGTAATTGATATGGTGTTAAATAGGAGACTAGGATAGAGAGCTGAATAAAAAATATTGCAAATTTTATATTTAAACTATAAAATTTTATAGAATATATTAATTTAATGTAAAGGAAGAAACATGATGTATGATGAAATGTTTGAAGATGAAAAGTAGGAATGATTATATTATTGATATAGAATGTGAGGATTAAAATGAACAAGGAAGAATTTAAAAATTTTTTATATGAAAAAATACCAATAACGAAAGCTATGGGAATTGATGTGGTGGAACTTACTCCTGAAAAAGTAAGTATTTCAGCAAAATTAAAGCCCAATATAAATCATCATCTTACTGCTTTCGGAGGCAGCATTAGTAGCCTCATGACTCTGTGCGGATGGGCAATGACTTATATAAATATTAGTGATGTAGATGACAAAGCGCATGTTGTAATCAAAAGCAGCAGTATAAATTATTTGGCTCCGATTAGAGAAGATTTTATTGCTGAATGCATATTATCAAATAAAAAAGATAGAAATGATTTTTTTGAGGCATATAATAGGCATGGAAAAGGAAGAATAAAGCTTAAAGTAACCTGCAGTGACAGGGAAAAGCTGTTAGCGGAATATGAAGGGCAATATGTAGCTTTTAAATAGGTTTATTCAATATTTTATCTTGTTCTTATTGTTTTTCTTTAAGACAAGATTTTTCTCTTTTTTGGATGAAATAAAAAACTAATATTAAAGTGAAAGCACTTATAGGATCCAAATCTTTTTTTGTAAAAATATACATTAATAATATAAACAACAAAATACATCCCATTAATAGATTGTTTTTGCCGTGAATAACTAAGTAATCTTCGGACACATCATATGTTTTCATCAAATTAGTTAATTTGTACTGTATAAGCCTTTTAGGAAATTTCAAGCAGTAAGATATACCTAAGGAAATTTCAAAAATAATATATATAAAAATCATTGTTATAAATATTTCATGCATATCGTCACCTTTAATAATATATAAATTACACTTGTAATTATAATT
>NZ_JACTOJ010000039.1:0-24731 GCF_032335695.1 Clostridium sp. 19966 | reverse complement strand
GGTGCTGTTGAGCTAACAAAGACAGACAAAGATTCTGGGGCTGTCTTAAAAGGCGCTGAATTTAACCTGCTGGATAGTCAAAATAAAGTAATCGGAACCTACACTACTGACGATAATGGTAAGATTTCTGTGTCTGGATTAGCTCTAGGTGATTATAGCTTTGTTGAAACTAAGGCGCCTGATGGTTATGTATTGGATACTACTCCTATTAAGTTTACTATTAAAGCTAATCAGGATTATCCTTTGTCATTAAGTGCTTCTAATACAAAACAAACCGGTGCTGTTGAGCTAACAAAAACAGACAGGGATTCTGGGGCTGTCTTAAAAGGCGCTGAATTTAACCTGCTGGATAGTCAAAATAAAGTAATCGGAACCTACACTACTGACCAGAATGGTAAGATTTCTGTGTCTGCCTTAACTCTAGGTGATTATAGCTTTGTTGAAACTAAAGCTCCTGATGGTTATGTTTTAGATTCAACTCCTATTAAATTTACTATTAAAGCGGGGCTGACTTCTCCTTTGAAATTAACTGCTACTAACACAAAACAGACCGGTGCTGTTGAGCTAACAAAGACAGACAAAGATTCTGGGGCTGTCTTAAAAGGCGCTGAATTTAACCTGCTGGATAGTCAAAATAAAGTAATCGGAACCTACACTACTGACCAGAATGGTAAGATTTCTGTGTCTGCCTTAACTCTAGGTGATTATAGCTTTGTTGAAACTAAGGCTCCTGATGGATATGTATTGGATACTACTCCTATTAAATTTACTATTAAAGCTGATCAGGATTATCCTTTGTCATTAACTGCTACTAACGCAAAACAAACTGGTGCCGTGGAGCTAACAAAGACAGACAAGGATTCTGGAGCTGTACTGAAAGGCGCTGAATTTAATCTGCTGGATAGTCAAAATAAAGTAATCGGAACCTACACTACTGACCAGAATGGGAAGATTTCTGTGTATGGCTTAGCTCTAGGCGATTATAGCTTTGTTGAAACTAAAGCTCCTGATGGTTATGTTTTAGATTCAACCCCTATTACATTTACTATTAAAGCTAATCAGGATTATCCTTTGTCATTAAGTGCTTCTAATACAAAACAAACCGGCGCTGTTGAGCTAACAAAGACAGACAAAGATTCTGGGGCTGCCTTAAAAGGTGCTGAATTTAACTTGTTAGATAGTCAAAATAAAGTAATCGGAACCTACACTACTGACCAGAATGGGAAGATTTCTGTGTATGGCTTAGCTCTAGGTGATTATAGCTTTGTTGAAACTAAGGCGCCTGATGGTTATGTTTTAGATTCAACCCCTATTACTTTTACTATTAAAGCTGATCAAACTTCTCCTGTGAAATTAACTGCTGCCGATGTAAAACAGCCAACAACCAACACCAACAATGGATTTAAAGGAAGCGTATTACCCCAAACTGGAGGAATACCATTAAGTGTCCCTGTAGAATCAGGTCTTTCATTAATTGCATTAGGTTTATATTTGGTTAAAAGTAAAAAGTAAACCCTTTTTAAAAAAGTAGATGTTATAATAGGCTGCTGCGCAACTATCTAAAATTGTTAGCTACGCAGCAGCCTTAAAATTGTACCCTTTGCTATGCCCTGAAAAAGCCCATAAAATAAATGAAGTAATTTACGTATAAATTATGTAAAACATTTGCATTTAATTAATTATATACTGTATACTTGATTAAATGGATATTTATTGAATATTCCGCGGAAAATTTATTTATATACTAAGGGGGGTAAATAATGGGGGTTGAAGTTGAAAATATGAATCTACACTTCAATAAATGTGCTTTAGATTATGACAGACATTTTTATGAAGATCTTGGAATGTGTGAGTTCTATGACGAAATAGAAAAACAGCTTAGTACCTGTGAACAACCTAAAAATATTTTGGTTCTTGGATGTGGTACAGGGTTAGAAATAGAAAGAATTAAATATTCAGCTACAGTTACAGCAATTTACATTTCCTCTGGAATGTTGGAAAGGTTGAAGAAAAAGGAATTATATCCAAATGTGAAATTGAACACAATTTGCGGCTCATATTTTGATGTTCCCTTTAATGAAAATAGTTTTGACCTTGTGCTTTCTACTTATTCATTACATCATTTTAACATGCAGCAAAAAACAGAACTTTATAAAAAAATATATGCTTCTTTAAAAGTAGGTGCATATTTCATAAATGGTGATACTGTATGTAAAGACAAGGCTACTGAAATTAACTTACTGAATAATGCAGAAGAAATATATCAAAGGCAACAAGTGCCTTTTGGAACTATTCATATTGATGTTCCACTTTCGCTAGATACTGAAGTCACTCTACTTACCGATACAGGATTTAACAGTATTTCTGTTGAAAAAAGATGGAATAAGGCTGCATTAATTAAAGCAATAAAGTAACAAGTGCCAATTGATGCTTTATGAACAAATTTTATAGGTATATTACTTAATAGAATCTCTGAACTGTAAATTAAGGGAGCCTTTAATGAGCTCCCTTTAAAAATGTTATATTGTCAATGCTATTCCTCAACAAAGCTTATTGTAAAATAGCAGTTCAGCTTTTAAATATATTCACATCTAAAATTAGTAAATTCCGCATAATCTCTGAAATTTTCTCCATAAGCGTACAAACCAATAACAACACCAGTAAATCCTCCTGCAACTTCAGAAGATAGATATCTGGTCTGTGCAGTGCCTAGATGGATTTCTTCGCCATCCTTTATAACATTAAAACTATATTTTTCATTTTCTGCTCGGATGATAAGAGTGGCAACTTTTTCATTTTTCAAAGAGATGATTTTCTCCACGGATTTTATGTCTCCAATATTAAGTCTCTCAATTGCTTCATACCTATCTTCACATTTTCGTATTGCTAGATCATAATGATGATGCTCATCCATATATATAGTAATTCCAGCCTCACCCTCTGAAGCACATATATCACAGGAAATAACAGCATTAAAATCTCTTTGACGAATTCCGATAAAAGTTGGAGAATCCGCCTTATCAAGAGTAATTTCTGTCCCTTTAATACTTAATTTATTTTCAGCAAATCTATAATTTTTAGCCTCAGGAATTCGAAGAAAAACCCAGTCTTTATTCCACTCAGTATTCTCAAATGTATCACATTTTTTTTCAGTTTGAACAACATTATTTTGAATATTATTTAATTGAAAAGTGCTGGTAGTTGTACCTTTCTCTCCAGCTGTAAACCAACCATCTTTGTCAAAATTGACAGGAGTAAGGAAAACTTCACGGCCCAGGTGATGATATGTTGCCCATCTTCCTATCTGTCTGAATCCAAGATGTAGCATCCACCAGTTCCCATCCTTATCTTGAACAAGATCACCATGTCCTACACCTTGTATTTCATATCCGCCCAAATTACGATTTGTTAATACTGGGTTATTCTTATATCCTTCAAAAGGACCAAATGGAGAATTGCCCCGTGCATAGGTTACCATATGTCCATACTCAGTTCCACCCTCAGCAGCCATAAGATAGTAGTAATTATTTATCTTGTACAGGTGTGGGCTTTCAAGATAACGTCCACCTGAACCTTGCCAAATTGTTTTACTAGGAGTAAGCTTTTTACCTGTTGCAATATCAATTTCGCATTGGACTATACCAGGAACTCCATTATCGTCTTCTCCGTTGCTCATAAAATAGCTTTTCCCATTTTCAAAATATAGAGATGGATCGATACCGCTTTGATCTACAGCTATAGGCTCTGACCATTCTCCATAAATGTCCTCAGTCCAGATATAAAAATTCTGATGAGTTGTATCGTTAGTAGTAGTCATGTAGAAGCGTCCAGCATTGTACCTTATTGTTGGAGCAAATACACCGCCAGAACTATTTATTTTTTTTAGCTCAACTTGACTTTCTCTTGTGAGACAATGTCCGATTTGTTTCCAATTAATTAAATCCTTGCTTTCAAAAATGGGGACACCGGGAAAATACTGAAAAGTACTGCATACAAGGTAGTAAGTATCATCAACCTTGCAGACGCTTGGATCAGGATAAAAGCCTTTAAGTACAGGGTTATTATATTTCATTTCATATACCTCCAATTTAAAAATATGTCTCGCTTAATAATAAAGATGATTATTCCTATAGCAGTTAAGTTCAGTTTTATGAAAATTTCAATGATATTATAGAACATATTAGCAAATAACACCTTAATTATTAAGACTATAAATAGCATTATATAGACATTCAATATATTTCTTATTGTAAATAAATTCAATTATTGCATTATAATAAATAATATGTTATATATAGTATGTGATATTAATAAGTAAGCAGTACCACTTACTTATTAATAAAAATATTATTTTAAGGGGTGATCTATTATGAAAATAACTATACGCAAAGCACTGTCTCTACTGATAACGATTGCATTGCTAGGTTCTTTTCTCGCAATCAGAGCTACTTCAGCAAAAGCTGATTCTTCTCTACCTGTAAAGGCGGAAGCTGAAGCGTGTACTCTCAGCAATGGTGCTACTGTCACTAACAATGTCTACGGAACTAAATATCCAGGATATTCAGGTGACGGCTTTGTATGGGTAGCAAACTCAGGTACAATAACCTTGAACGTTACAGTTCCTAAAAACGGTATGTATGAGGTCTCAACAAGATGTTGGATGTATTTAGGAAACACTGGGGACACTAGGCTTCAGGTTCTTAGCATCAACGGCACATCTCAAGGCAATTTCTATATTCCAAACAAAGGCGGTTGGGCTGATTACAGCTTTGGATATTTTTATCTTCAAGCCGGTACCGCAAAAATTGAGATTGGCTCTTCTGGAAGCTGGGGCTTTATACTGTACGACACAGTAACCTTTGACTATGCAAAAATGCCTGCACTAAAGGTTGACTCTGCTCCAAGCGATGTGAATGCAACTACCGAAACAAAAAACCTTAAAAAGTATCTTACAGGCGTTTACGGCAATCATGTTCTTTCTGGACAGCAAGAAACTTATGGAGGAGGAAATAACGGCGATACAGAGCTTGAATTTAATTACATTCATGATAAAACAGGCAAATATCCTGCAATCAGAGGCTTTGACATGATGAACTACAATCCTCTGTACGGATGGGAAGACGGTACAACAAACCGTATCATTCAATGGGTAAAGCAGCGTGGCGGCATTGCAACTTCATCTTGGCATATCAATATACCAACTGATTTTGCAAACTATAAACTAGGCGATAAAGTAGATTGGAAAAATTGTACCTATAAGCCAACCTCCAGCTTTAAAGCAAGCAACTGCCTGGATACATCAACAAAGGAATACGCATACCTTATGCTTGCAATTGACGATCTTGCAAAGCAGCTCAAAATTCTTCAGGATGCTAATGTTCCTTTACTTTTCAGACCTTTCCATGAAGCTGAAGGTAACAACAACACAGATGGTTCTGGTGCATGGTTCTGGTGGGGTTCCTCCGGTGCTCAAGTGTACAAGCAGCTATGGCAGTTACTTTACACAACTCTGACCCAAAAATATGGTCTTCATAATATAATATGGGAAGTAAACCTCTACACCTATCCAAATTCAGCTCAGTGGTATCCAGGAGATAACTACGTAGACATAGTTGGATATGATAAGTATGAAGGATCTCCTTACACTTGGAAAACAAGCGCTGCAACAACAGCCTTTCTCTCACTTGTAAACGATACAAACGACACAAAGATGGTGGCTATGACAGAAAACGATGTCATTCCAGACATTCAGAACATTGTCAATCAAGGAGCATGGTGGCTATATTTCTGCCCTTGGTATGGTGATTTCATTACTAGTTCAACCTATAATGATCCTACGCTTCTAAAAACCATCTACAACAGTCCATATGTAGTGACCCTAGATGAGCTGCCTTCTAACCTTTACAGCGCATCTTCTGGTACTTAACATACGGCACAATAAACACTAAAATACCCCTTGATTAGATTATATTTTATATACGAGTTATATTTCTAGAATATTTGACAATAATGCAAGCCTATATCAATTTATTTAATTGATATAGGCTTATTTACATAATTTCTCATTTACACAAATTAATTAAAAATAAATACTACACCCCTACTGTTTTAGACTTCAGCGCAGGATGCTTACGAATCTTAAGCCGTGCATAAAAAAAGATACCTACCTGCCCAATTCCCGCTAAGGCCCAAGTTACAGGATAACAGGCAAAAAGCGTAATTTCTGTAGGATGCCAAGCAAAAATAGTGTCAAGCCAAACTATTCTCATAATGCATGCACCTACCAGTGTCGAAATCATAGGCATTATTGAATAGCCCATTCCACGAGTAATTCCTGGATATACATTCATGACACCGCAGGTAAAGAATGCAATCATCATAACATTCATGCGAAGCTTTGCCAGTTCAATTACAGGCTGACTAGATGTATATATACTTATCAGCTGCCTTCCAAAAATCAATATCCCACCGCCTAAGATAATCCAAGTAGCAAAGATCAATACAGTGCACACCTTCGCAATAGTATCAATTCGGTCATACTTCTTAGCCCCCATGTTCTGTCCAGTAAAAGAGATAGCTGAGTTATAATATGCAGTCATTGTACTTCCCAGATACCCTTCCACATTGGATGCAGCAGAACTTGCCGCAACCATAATGGAACCGAAGGAATTGATAGCTGACTGGATCAAGACATTTGAAATAGAAAACAATAATCCTTGTATTCCAGCAGGCAATCCAATTCTAACAATAACCTTTAGTTTATTTGTATCTATGCAAAGCTTCCGAGGAACGAACCGTATAGCTCCTTCGCACCTATACAAACAAACCATAATAAGAATTACTGAGAGATACTCTGAAATAACCGTAGCACATGCCACACCAGCAACGTTCATGTGAAGCACAATTACAAAGAAAAGATTAAATATAACATGCAAAGTGCCTGTAATCAAAAGATAATACATAGGACGCTTACTGTCCCCTGCAGCACGCAATATACCTGCCGCAAAATTATACACCATAGTTGCAGGAGTGCTTATGAAATAGATTTTCATATATAATACCGCTAGTCCGATAATATCTGCTGGAGTTCCCATCATGCTAAGCAAGGGCTTACAAAGAACTATGCCCGCTACCATAACAATCAGCCCGCCAATGATGCTTATAGAAATAGAAGTATGGACAGATTTACTCACATCAGCGGATTTACCAGCACCATATTCCTGCGCCACTATAACGGTAGTTCCTACTGACAATCCCATAAACAAATTGACGATTAGATTGATAAGAGCTCCTGTAGAGCCAACCGCAGCCAGCGCCTTGCTGCCTGAAAAATGCCCTACAACTACCATATCAGCTGTATTGAACATCAGCTGCAGTATATTCATTGCCATGATAGGCAATGAAAAAATAAATATTTTCTTGAACAATGGACCACTGCTCATATCCATGTTGCGATTTCGTGAAGTCATAAAAGTATTCGCTTCCTTTTCATTTTATTCTTATGTTTGCTAAAAAGTAAATAACTCCTTAATGGCTTCAATTTTATAGCCATACTTTTTTAATCTATACCTATTCTCAAAATTCTATCTTACCCATATGGCATACTAGGAGCATTACTCCTAATTCTATCACAATTATATGTATAATAACAATCTTCACTAACTACAAAGCTGTTATATGTTTTATTCTATTGTTATACAAAATAATACCACCTTACTTAATATTAATATTCTATAATACAATTTAATCATTATTTCCACAAAATTTTATCCATCGCTCTTCCCTTTGCTAACTCATCGATTAACTTATCCAAATAGCGAATTTCCTGCATAATTGGTTCCTCAATATCTTCCACTCGGACACCGCAGATAACACCTTTTATCAAACCCCTCAAAGGATTCAGTTGTGGAGCTTTCACAAAGAAAGTCTCAAAATCTATCTGTTTTTCCAGTTGCTCTTCTAACTCCCGAATGATTTCATCGACTTCTGTTTTCGTACGTCCTTTTTCCTCCGCCATTTAAAAAACTGCAATCAAATAATAAAACATAAACTTAATTTTCTACATTATAATCAATGCATGGGCAATTTTGCAAATTTATTTTGGATTTATAGAAATAAATTAGACATAAAAAGTATATCTATCCTTGGCGTGTTCAATATTCTATTTTGGGACAAAAAAACAGGGATAACTTCCCTGTTAGTTAGCTTATATTCAATTTAATTATCTATTACTATAATCAATAATCCATTTTATCATATATTCATTATCGTATTTTCCTGATGCAATTCCGTTTATATCTAAAAATACCATCATTGTTAAAATTCCTATTCTTTTATTGCCATCTAAGAATGGATGATTCTTAATATGGAATGCATTTGAAGTATTTGCTCACTACTAAGAAGGATCATTTAGCTAGCTCCTCAAATGCTTTTAGATGCTTATTTAATATATTATTAGCTGCTTCTTCAACTGTAGCATTATCAGCAATAGTATCTTGTTGAAATTTACTATAATCAATTAGAATATATCTTGGAGTATTATTTTTAAGAATCACAGCAGCACCGTTTTCATCCACCATTCTAGCAACCTTTGAAAAGTTCTGATTAGCTTCTGATATAGAAACTAAGTTATTAATATTAACTTGCATAAGCTCCTGTTTAATAACTGAAAAATCAATACTTGCTTTACTCGTCTTCACACATCTTTTCAATATCTTCTCTATATCTTTTTGCTTTTTCAAGTTCTAGCTTTGGCGTTTTATCTGTCTTTTTAAGAAATCCTTTCAACAGTACAAAAGTATCTCTATGATAAGTGAAATAAAATATTCTTGATACATTTTATATAATTTAGTAAATAAACCACTATATTCTTGTTATAAGCACTTCTATTCCATTATTTAGGTAGGCAAGACTGTCTCTAAGTACTCCTGCCAATAATCATTATTGCCTTCCATATCATGAAGCTAATAGTACATAAACAGTATTCAAATTCCTGCTTTCTTCCTGTTGTAAATGATTTTTTCGGCATCTGTTGAATGATAAAAAATATTGTTTTAAATTCAAAATGTGAACTTTAAATTCATGTGTTCCGAGACACCATATCAAGTACCACTGACACGTTCACTCCATCCGAAATTGCTTTTTTCTTCTCTTTTCGTCTCCTTGAGAGAATTGAAAAAGCCTCTCAAAGTGCCTAAAATCAAGGATTTTTAGATATCTTTCCGATGTAGTGCAATTCCTGTCTCCACATGTGTTTTGATAGAAAGATGATACAAATACGCATTAATATTGATTTTGAGTAAAGATGTACCCCCCTAAAATTCTAGGAGTGTCGTTTTTAAATTGCAATTTATAACTCAAAATTGCTGTAGTTCCGCTTTCAGCTCTTCATATCATACATTTATTTTAATCGAGTAGGAAGATAATCATTAATTGATTATCTTCCCTCTCACACTACCGTGCTTATTGTTAAGTACACGGCGGTTCAATAGAATTACCTTACTTGTATGTATCTTTCAGTTAATGTTATAAACCCTTGTTCTCTAAGATATTTGTTGGTAAGAGTTGTTGCTACGATTGGGCTATTGGAAATTCTCCAGTAGCAGAGTCTTATAAGTCTCCTCAACCATTCATCGAGTTCTTTCAATTTCTAAAATTTCACATACTCGGTTCATATTATTATATCTCTTCAGTTTATTTTTACTTAAAATCTATCATTAAATCGTCAACGACTTCCTGTACCGCCTTGATCTTATGAATTAAGGAGACACCGTTGCCAACTGAAACATAGCCCTTCTCCAGATTACCTTCAAGCATACCGATACGCATGCCACTAGTACCGCCCATGATTTTTCCGTTTGCCTCGATTGCATCAGCAGCGGCCAGCTTCTGGTCATTTTCAATCAGCTGAGGAAGTATTGCTGTAGGCAAAGAACGATAATATGCGATTGGCGCCCTGTATAATGCTAGATCCTCTGCACTCGAATTCACAATTAGTTCTTTGACATTCTGCGCTACAGGAGATTCTTTTACAGGAATAAATAGTGTCCCGCAAAATACTGCTTCCGCACCAAGGGCAAAGGCTGCTCGAACAGTTCTGATGTCCGTAATTCCACCAGCAACAGCTAATGGCATTTTAATCGCATCCCTGATCATTGGCAAGATTGAAAATGTACCGATGGAAGCTCCTGGTATGGTTCCGCCTTCATCAAACCCAGTAGCTACATATACATCTACACCCTGATCTTCGCATTTCTTTGCATCAGCGATGCTTGACTGCCATGCTCTGACAACCATCTTTATGCCATGCTTTTTGCAGGGCTCCAGCAATCCTTTTTCAACGCCATAGTGCCCTTCTGTACCAGCAGAATTGATTAGTACGGCAGGGACTTTTTCTTCGATCACTACATCAAGGATCTTCAAAGTAAATTCAGAACTTGCTTCACCGTTGGAGCCAATGAGCGTCACGGCAAACGGTTTATCCGTGAGTTCCTTTACTTTTCTAATTTCTGCTCTCATGCGTTCTGCAGTCTCAAGGGCATCTGTTGTAATATCCTTTTGTCCTGCATTTGGTCCTAAGATACCAAGTCCTCCTGCATTACTGACAGCTGCTACCAGCTCTGCATTCGTCAGCCAGGACATTGGCCCCTGAATGATGGGATATTGAATCCCTAATGCTTCACATACTCTATTATTCATGTTACATCTCCTTACGATAAAATCTTGAAAAATGTTGTCTTTCTATATATAATTATATTACACCTGTCACTTAATTATCAATTATCATTATCGAGCAAATTGTCACATAAGTGACATTCGGTCATATTTTGTCACTTTATTGGAGGATATTATGAAAAAAGATCTCAGATTTATCAAAACGGAAGAAAGCCTATACGACACAATGCTAGAACTTCTGAAGACGAATACCATAGACAAAATTACTGTAACCATGATCTGTCATGAGGCAAAATGCTCCCGAAACGCATTTTATCTTCACTATCAGACAAAAGAAGATCTATATAACAGTATTATTAATGATTGTATTGCATCTATACAAAAAGCCTGCGAACCTGTGGTCAATAAATTTAAAGAAATTCAAGAGCGTCAGAATTATCTGTTTATGAGTCATATAATTAATGCAGTGGAGAATTCCAAAAATACCATTTACATCCTCATAAAGAGCAGTCATGGTGTTTTTTCTGACATGCTTAAAGAAGCTATATATCAATCTTTTAGAAAAACATCAGTTGAACTTTCGAAACAGGCAGTGACAGATGCCTATTGCAGTTATAATATGTTTCTTGCTTCTGGTATCGTTGGTTTTCTTGAATACTGGTTGACGGAAAGCCATATGTCAATTGATGAGGCTAAAAACACTTTAACCAAGCTAACAAGCGGATCTACGAAGGAAATGATTAAGGATTTTTCGTAAAGATTCATTATCATTATGAATATCCAGATCATTTGCTGTTTCCTAAAAACTCTTCTCTTGTGCCTTGCCTACCTAAACCGAAACTGGTGATAAATATCTGTATTCATATCCAAGTATAAGGACGCAGATGCGCCCCATTTTCCCATGGCTTTGTCAAATATTTTTGCTAAAAAAGTTGGAAATTTCAACAAAGAAGGAATCTGAAAGCTAGATAAGTCAAAGCTTAAAGATCCCGAAAGATTATTGTATATAAAATGGACAACTAAACTACAAAGACATATTACGCAGTAGCTATGGATTTCCCTAATTCATAAGCTTTCTTGCAGTCCATAGGGAATACTTCTTCCCTTCTTTTTTTCCTGTCCGCTTCATTAAATGACGCCATATGGTATTTGCTGTAGTCAGCTACCTGTAGGGTTTCTGTTGACATCATACTAACAGCATTTTTAAAATGCATCTTTAACGTGGACTCATACATCTCAAATACTTTGGCATAGCCCATTGTTTCAAACATGGCTTCAGGGCCATTCATAGTATAAATAAAAGCCGTTTTCATTTTTCCGTTAAATAATGTTTTTGAATAGTCATCATAGGATAGATACTGGAAAATCAAACGTTCCCAAAAGGACCTCATCATTCCTGTTATATTACCAAAGTATATTGGCGAACCCAATATGAGCCCATCACATTTATCAATAGCGTCCAGTACAGGCTTAAGGCCATCATTTACTGCACAACGGCCTAGGCTTTTGCCGTTTTTGACCTTACAGGCCATACAGCTGATGCACCCCTTGTACTCCAAGTCATATAGATTGATAAGTTCAGTTTCTGCGCCTGCGGCTTCCGCTCCTTCAAGTGCCTTTTTTAAAAGAGTACTTGTGTTCCAGTTTTTTCTCGCGCTTCCGTTAATAGCTATAATTTTCATAATCATTATCCTTCCTTTTTCTAATTTTATCTCAATCATTATATAAATTCGCATGTCACATTAACAGCTGAAAGCAAGATCTTTTATTAATTCTTCAACAATTTCCTTGCAAGATTTAATATCTTTTATAAGTTCTATTGCATTTGAAACAGTGTTTATTCCGTTATCAAGATTACCTTCCAGCATTCCGGATCTAATTCCTCCTACATCACCCATTTTTGCATTTATTTCTTCTCTTGTAGCTCCGTTTTGATCCATACTATACAGTTCTAAAGAAAGTTTATGAGGTGTGCATCTCCATGATGGCATTGCCTTGAATTCAACAAGGTCCACAGTTTTAGCGTTTATGATATCTTGCTTAGTAATATCACTTGCTGGACATTCTTTTGAGGCTACAAAACGTGTTCCAATATAAACACCCTCTGCCCCTAATATCATTGAAGCCTTTACACCTCTGTTATCAACAATTCCACCAGCTGCAAGTACAGGTATATTAACTGCATCGCTAATCAACGAAACAATTGTCATGGTTCCTATTGAATGTGCTGGTAAACCACCACCTTCATCATAACCAGTTGCAATAATAATATCTGCACCTGCAGCTTCAATATTCTTTGCAGACTCTACAGTTGGATTTAAATCTCTATAGATAATTGTAAATCCTTCATTTTTTAAATTCTTTACTTCTTCTACTTCATTTCCTAAACCCATACCTAATACTAACAAATACTTGATGTCCTCTTCTCTTATAACTTGAAGAACTTTAGATGAAAAACCCTGTGGATCTCCTTGGAATGGTATAAAATACTGCACTGCAAAAGGCTTATCAGTAAGTTCCTTCGTCTTTCTTATTTCACGTCTCATTCTTTCAGCCGTTTCCACTGGATCTGTTGTTAGTGTGGTTTGTCCCGCATTTGGACCCAATACTCCCATTCCACCTGCATTCGATACAGCTGCTGCTAATTCAGCAGAGGTAATCCAACTCATAGAAGCCTGAACGACAGGATATTTAATGTTTAAGATTTCTGTTACTCTATTTTTACTCATTTTAACCCTCCGATAAAAAATTATTAAAACAACTTAATAGTATATTCCATTTGTATTTTGCCTACTCAATAAAGAAACATGAAAATAACTTAATTGCATGTTGCAATTGTATTTTACAAAAGTTAAAATAGTAAATAAATAAACAAATATGTATTTTTGTATGATTCCATACATTATGATAAAAGTGTATTCTAATAGAGGTGATTTATACGGATACTAAACAAATAATTTTAGATGCCACAGTAAAACTGATGAAAGCCAATAAGCCTAATAAACTAACGGTACAAAATATACTCGACGAGGCTCATGTATCACGTTCAACATTCTACAGCTTTTTTTCAGACAAATATGATGTTATAAACTATTACTTTAAGTCATACTTAGACTCTACTGTAAATAAAAATCAAAATCTGGAGAATAGTTGTGCCTTCCAATTTCTATATGATAACAAAGATTATTTTATAAAGGCATTCTCAGTAGAAGGTCAAAATTCTTTTGAGGATTTTTTTTACAACTTTAATTATGATTATTGTACTAAGATGTATTTGGCAAATACAAATAAAGAATCATTATCGGATGAAGATAGACTATCAATCGAGTTTTATTGTATGGGAGGCATGCACCTTGCTAAACAATGGCTTAAGGGTGGAGCTAAAGAGTCCCCATTAATGATGACAGAACTGACACACAAATTAACACCTGAAAAGTACTGGAAACTTCTTTGACTTTGATTGTTTTATATAATTAGTATCAGCACAAAAAAACTTATTTGAATGTTATTAGCTACTTATTTTTACAAACAAAAATAGCCAGTCAAAGTGAATCTTCATCATCCCAACTGGCTCCATTAAAATCCTCTATTCAATTACAACTTCTATCTCCGTTACATCAATCAAGGTTACAATGATTTTCTCCCCTTCAAACACAGTCATCTTTTCAATAATCCTAAGAAATAAATCCATATCAAATTCTTCTATTGGTTCTGCATTTTCTATAATTCTCATAAACTGCTTTGCCTTATATCTTTGAAGCAAGTTATCACTTTTTAGGGGTAAAAAACAATATTATAATAGAATTGTTGTGAAGAAAGCACATATGCTTGTTTTGCCCCTAGTTTGCCGCACCTATTTACTCCTTCAAGAACAGCGGCTTTGCCCAATCCCAACTTACGATATTCTGGTAAAGTGAAAACTGGTTCCACATAAGCATACTTGCCGCCAGAAATGTACCACATTCCACAATGAGCAGCTTATCTTAGTGAATATATGTTTCAACTTTGAGATGACTAATAATGCTGTTGTAAATTTAATTGCTATAAATTATGAAAAGTTTGCTCATAATCTTCAACAATAATTATGCGAAATTCTTCATATAAACCATATTTTTTATAATAATATCAGATTTCCACCAATTTTTACTAACTGACCATTGTTCTGGATATCCATCCCAGCTCCAAGTTACATTCCAGGTTCCATCAATGTTTTGCGTCTGTTTAATAAATTCACTCTCAAAACTGCAAATATCCTGATTATCTGCATAAAAATCGCTTTTCTTACTACTGATAAACAATGAAGGTTTGCAGACATAATCTGTGCTCCATATGCTGGTATCATATGTTATTACCTGTTTAATTTGCCGCTTTAACAATGTTTTAAATTCTACTAAATCCAGCAAATCATGAATGCTGCATTCTTTCATATACTCATATAGCTCCACAAAACAAGCTGTTTCATGCATTGATTCCAGCGGAAAATTCTTTTTAAAATAATCATAAGCTTCCTTTGCCAAACTACATGCCATATGATATGTATTGGATTCTTCAACAGCATATTTGAACATAAAACCAATCAAGCTTGCTGTTGGATTATAATTTATTTCATGAGTTTTTGTATAGGACCACCAAGGTGCATGAGGATAATCATTATTTGATTTAACAGTATTAAGTCCATTCCAGCAATGCCCATCAAATTCATTTTTTGAAACTAAGTATTCTAAAATTCCAGTTATTAAAGTATTACTTTTATCTTGCAAATGGATTTCCTTAATTATTTTTGTGGCCACCCATGTTTGCATAGGCGTTGATTTCTCATTCCAACAATCAGGTTCCAATGCATTTGCAAATCCACCATCTGAATTCTGATAAGCTTTTAGATATTTTATAACCTGCTGCTTATCCCCATCTTCAAATAAATAATTCCATCTTGCAATATCCATTGGTCTTGCATTTCTGTAAACAAATTTTTTTGATTTAGCCATCATTTCCATTTAGATAACCTCCCAAACCAGTATAAATGTTCCTCAATTCTATTGTCCCAGAGAATTAAAGCTTCAGTTGTTGATCTCAAAAATAAAGCCTCCCATTTCTTTACTTTACCAAAAGTATATCAAACGGGAGGCTGTTTTACGTGAGGGTGTTTGTCCATTACTTGCATTTATTATAAATACTCTTTATATAAATCAAGTGAATAATTTTTATATTTATTATATGCTTCATTTAATTTATTCTGTTCTATTAATTTGCAACAACATAGTACTAAATCATTATACATTTTATTGAATATTTGCTTTTGATTCTCCAGAGTTTTTATTTTTTTAACTATTAATGGTGCAATCTTGTAATATGTATCAATATCCTCTGGATAATTTTCTTTAACATATGAATCCCTAAAGTTTCGCAGAGTTGTAAGCTCTAAACAGTCATCTGTAAATTCTATTCCTTTTGTGCTCATACAAGCTGATGTCAAATAACAACCACTACTACTGCTATTATCTTTTTTCATTGTTGCATTCTTATATAGTGGACAATCCTTATACTCTTTTGACAGAAAATGGATACCGCAATAATCTGAATATCGATCCTCTACTGGAACTCCCTCCTTATCTCCAATAGCTAAACATCTATTACCATACCATGCTGATTCTTTAAGAAATGGACAGTGAGCCATAATATATACCTCCAATTTATTTAACTACTAATAAAATCATATATTTTTAAATTTACTATCTTAAACCAACTACCAGTTTAGAGTCTCTGCAGCTTTTCGCCACATTCTTATGGCAACTTTGCCATAATATGTATTAATCATATTCCTTTAGGCGAACTTTGTCAATGTAACTATCTCAATTTATGTGTAACCGTCAAAAATTCTCCGTATACAACTTTCCAATAAACTTTGATACACTAAATCCAGTAGAAAGTGCTTGTCTACTGGATTTTATTATTTGTTGTTTGAATAATGTATACTTTTATCTTATATTCCGCTGAATTAAAAATAAAATAGTGATATTTAAACTAGCATGTCTATGACCGTAGGCTTATAATTTTCAGACCAACATTTTTGAATTTGTCAATGAGTTCTATAGTATTCATATCTAGATTACTAAATGGTTATTTTAATATCTGCAAAGTAATATACCGAATCGTCACCAACACCGTCAGCCGTAAAATGTTTGCTTCTAATATTCCTACTAATTTGAATCTTTTGAGAGATTTACCATATACGAACAAAAATCACAATAAAGAAAATGGCATTCAAAGTGTAAGTTATATCTATAACCTGCTCAAGGGCAGTATCAAGACCTTCTCCATTCGGATTAGGTCTTGCGAGTAGCGGAACAAGAACTCCATCTTTCTCTATGCTTATTTATCCGTTTCCATCAACGAAGAATAAATGCATAATAGCTCTTAGCCAACATGAACCAGCTTCACTTCTCATTTAAAACAAGCTTAATTACTTCATCGACTGTCTTAACAGGTATAACCTGCAACGATTCTTTTACTTCTTCTGTAACTTCTTTTAAATCATCCTGATTAGCATCTGGAATCAACACTTTTGTTAACCCTGCTCTCTTTGCAGCCATTAGTTTCTCTGGCAGACCCCCAATCGGCATAACCTTTCCCCGAAGTGAGACTTCACCTGTCATCCCGTACTCAGGGCTTACTGCCTTCCCTGTCAGAAGAGATACAATTGCTGTTGTAATTGTAATTCCGGCAGATGGTCCATCCTTTGGTGTCGCACCTTCTGGAACATGTATATGAAGATCGTTTTTTTCAAATAGTTGTGCTTTATCTGGGTACATGCTTTTTGCCAAGCTTACGGCTATCTGTACAGATTCCTTCATCACATCACCAAGCTGTCGGGTTATCTGTATTTTGCCACTGCCCTTTGTTAAAATTGTCTCTATGAATAATATTTCCCCACCTGCAGCTGTCCACGCAAGTCCGGTAACAATTCCCGCTCGCTTTTCTTCTAGGATTTCATCATGATGAATTGGCCTATCAGTTATGAAATCCGTAACATTTTCTACTTCCACAACTATGTTGCTCTTTTTATCTCTAACTTTCATTACAGCAGCACTACGACATAGCTTGTCAATCTGACGCTTCAATCCTCGAACTCCTGCTTCCATAGTATAATTACGGATCACAGTATTTAGTACTTCGTCAGTAATGTCAAGATCCTCTGTGGTTAATCCTGTCTTATCCATTTCAGTCGGTATTAAATGCTTCCTTGCAATATGAAATTTTTCTATTTCTGTGTAACCAGGAAAACGAATGACTTCCATTCTGTTTAACAATGGTTCCGGAATTGTATCCAAAGTATTTGCTGTTCCAATGAAAAACACATCTTACAGATCGTATGGAACATTCATATAATGATCTGTAAAAGTATTATTCTGCTCTGGATCTAATACTTCAAGCAATGCACTTGCCGGATTACCATTATAAGAAGATGATAATTTATCCACTTCGTCAAGAACCATAACAGGATTGTTAACACCACTTTGTTTTATTCCTTCCATAATTCGTCCAGGCAATGCTCCAATATAGGTTCTTCTATGACCTCTTATATCTGCTTCATCTCTAACACCACCAAGACTGACTCTGACATATTTTCTATCGAGTGCTTTTGCAATGCTCTGCCCAATACTTGTTTTACCTTTCCCAGTCCATAATGATCTTCGTCAAGAATCCCCTGTGCTTTATTCAAATCAGGTTTCATTACTTTCTCTTTTTTCCATGAGATGCTTGTCACAAAATCAAGATAATCATAAAGTGTCCCATATTCATGACTGTTCTGCCCTTCCTGCTTCATCCTGTTCAGAACCTTAGCGGCTTCTTTTTTAGCTGTTTCATTCATTCCATTATCTACAAGCTTGTCCTCAAATCTTTGAATATCTGTAACATTCTCAGGGTGCATTTTATCCAGTTCTTTCTGGAGATAGTCCATCTGACGCTTTAATGCCTGTTCCCTGTATAACTGCTTGCTTTCTTCTGCCTGTTCCTCACTCACTTTTCTCTGAATCGATGATATTTCCATAAATTCATACATTGCTTTTTCCATTAGATTCATTCGCTCTCTTAATGAGTCTGTTGCAATAATCGCATATTTTTCTTCACTGGAAAGTCTCAGGTACGCAGACAATGTACAAACATCTTCTTCTAGACTGTGTAGACTAAGGACATAGTCCCTAACTCCTCTTCCCCATTGATTTGCTTTTACAAAATCCAATCTAGCATTTCGCACTTCTTCAAATCCATCTTCTCTTTCTAGTTCAGAAATATCCTGAATATCTTCACGAGACACCACTTCTACCCGAATATCATCCTTTGTCACATCAATGCTTGTTATGGTCACTCTATTTCGAATCCGAATACTATAATATCCTTCTTCGTTATCCGCATCTACTATTCCGGATAGTCCAATATTATAGATATCTCTTGAATTTAAATTCTCTCTATCTTTATTCTCTTTCTTTATTAAAAATATTACTTTTTCACCGACTTCTATCTTGTCAATACCTTCAGCTTCAAAAAAATCTTCCTGTATATAAGCCTTAACATTGGGTAAAAGTATCGTATTTTATATTGGTAAAACTTTCATTGCGACGCTTCCTTTCAATTTTTCTTTTCTGCCTACTATTTTTTGATGCATTAGTCATTGAAGCTTATGTTACCCACAAAAAATAAGATATACCTAAGAGAAGCTGGACAAGTTTAGCCAGCTTCTTTTAGTTACTTAGTTCTTTATGATTCTATTATTCTAATCAACTTCACAATATCCTCTTTAGATATTCGCAAAGTTTTCATAATGAACATTCTGTTTTAACAGATCCTTTTCTGTATATGCAGGTTTATTCTCATTTTTCTGTCCAAGAGCTACAGCATTTAAAACAGAAAAGTTTGCTGGTATACCAAGTAACTGTCGAATCTCTTCATCTGCCGTCGTTCTTTGTCCTGCACGATTTCTCATATGAATCCAGCTTGCTCCAATTCCATACTGTTCCGCAGCAAGCAGAATATAAGACGAAGCTATAGCGCTGTCTTCTATCCATAATTCGTCTCCTCTGGCATCGGCCATTACAACAATTGCTACATTAGCAGAAGACAGTGGACCAGCTCCCATACGCTTACATCTGGCTATTTTACGAATCATTTCTTTATCTCTTATAACCACAAATTCTACAGGATGCCCGCCAAATCCTGCGGGTGCAGTCAACGCAACCTTTAGAATTTCATTTACAATAGTGTCATCCACTTCTTTTCCTGTATAGCTACGGATAGAACGTCTTTTTCTTGTTAATTCAAATAATTCATTTTCCATTCCAAAACCTCCTTTATCTAATGAAATTTGTACCAATCGGTGCTTCTTGTTTCGGAAATTCCACTCCATGCTTCATTCCAACTTACTTGCATTTTAAAAACCATACCATATTTCTGGAAAGAATCTCTATAGTCTCCAATTCTTATAAAGCCTGTGCTACATCCACAAAACTTTCATTATTCTGCTTCCATTACTTTTACAATTTCTCCAATATACATATCATGGAACCCATTTCCATCTTGATACCATGTTGGAACAACACTTTCATCAAAAATTCCTTCTGGTTGTAAGAAATGTCTGCTTAACTTCTTGCATATTAAAACAGTCTTTGCTTCTGCAAAATAAGGGACTCCATCCTCCTGCTCTACAGTAAATCCAACCTTTTCAATCTTATCTTCATCTCTTCCTGAAACAGTTCCAAGATAAGTTAAATCCTTACGATATTTGTCAGTGTCATAAAATGTAACCGAAAAAGTATCCGACTGGTCAAGAAATTCTTTTGTATACCTCGCTCCTTTTATAAAAAGCATTACAACTTTATGACCCCACATAATTCCCATTGCACCCCATGAAGCTGTCATTGTGTTTACTTTGTCATCTTTCTGGGCTGTAATCAGCATCCAGTCTTCTCCAATCTTCTCGAATGGATCACATTTAAACTCTTTTACATCAATTTCTTTAAAGTTACTCATCTTATACCTCCGTGAATATTTTTCTTCAATTGTATTATAATTTTACTTTCTTCATAACTCAAATACATATATGGTGATGTTGAGATAACTTTATGGTTATGCTTTTATTTAATTACCTTTTTCTCAGTTATTAATGGATATTCCTTTGAAGTAAAACATCTTTCGAAAGTTCCTGAAACCAAGGCATATATTTTATTAGTATATCTTAAATTCTAAATTTGAAAGCATATCCATCAAGTGCGTTGAGTATTTTTCTACAGCTAAACCATTAGCTGTAGCTGTTTCCTATTTCACTATAAATTGTTGCACTTAATTTAGCTCCTTCAGGCTTATTACACAGCAGCCAGTTTTTACGACCTTATTCAAGATGATGAAGGTTTTTCATAGCCTTCAATTTTTTTATCAAGGCTCTGTAAGGTCTTATTCATATCCTCTATTTTTGCTAAAATAACTTTACGCTGCTCTGTTAATAATTCTTTTCTTGCTTCTACCGTACCGTCGCCTTGTTGAAATAATGTAACATATTCTATTAGTAGTTCAATGGGAAGTCCTGAATTTCTCATACACTTTATAAACTCTACCCATTTACAGTATTCTTCTGTATAGTCTCTAATACCACTTTTACTTCTATTTACACGTGGAATTAATCCGATCCTCTCATAATAACGAAGTGTGTCTTGTGAAATTTCAAATTTTTTACTTATTTCTGAAATAGTCATGTTAGAATCACCTCCAATATCACACTCTATTTTCTAGTAGGTATGATACTGTTTTTTTCAAACTTTTCAACTATATCCTTTAGATACTCTGTAATTGGTAAATGTTGTGGACATGCTTTTTCACATTGTTTACAACCAATACAGTCACTAGCTTTTCCGTGATTTATTGCAATATTATTGTAGTATACCATTTGGCTTGAAAAACTACCTGTAGTACGCATAATGCTATTATATAATGCAAAGTACTTTGGAATGGCAATATTCTTTGGACATCCGTGTGTGCAGTATTCACAAGCAGTACACTGAATAGCTGTGTTTTCATTTATGATTTCAGTTACCTTTTCAATAATCTCATTTTCTTCTTTATTTAATGGCTTAAATTCTGCCATAAAGGATGTATTGTCTTCCACTTGCTCTATGCTATTCATACCACTTAATACACGAGTTACACCTTTTTGACTTGCTGCAAATCTAAGTGCCCAGCTCGCAGTTGAGGCATTATTATCATACTCCTTCATTAGCTTCTCAGCTTCCTTAGGCACATTTACAAGTGTTCCACCCTTGCAAGGCTCCATAACTGTAACTGGTTTGTTATATTTGTTTGCAACTTCAAGACATCTACGAGATTGAACATTAGGTTGTTCCCAATCAACATAGTTTACTTGAAGTTGAACAAAATCGATTTTATCTCCATATTCACCTAGTATTTCATCAAGTAATTCAGGCATATCATGGAAAGACATACCTACATTTTTAACTTTGCCCTCTAGCTTCTTTCTATATACAAAATCAAAAGCACTATATTTTTTGCATTTTTCATATACGTTAGAGCCCATATTATGAAGAATATAATAGTCAAAATAGTTGACTCCACAGTTATTTAGCTGTTCATTAAAAATTCTCTCCATATCTTCAGAATCTTTAAAATCACGAAGCGGTAATTTTGTAGTTAATTCGAAGGATTTTCTAGGATGACGCTTAACTAGAGCTTCTCTTACTCCTTCTTCACCATGATAGCCATGATAGGTATACGCTGTATCAAAATAAGTAAAGCCTCTTTCAATATAAGTATCAAATAAATTTTCAATTAGCTCATAATCAAAGGATGCTTGATTTTCCTTATCTAATACTGGTAATCTCATACATCCATAACCAAATTTACTGCTATCCATTTAGCATTCCTCCCAAATTTGAGTTAACTCTAAGTCAAGTACTTTTTTCAATTAATCTATTTTTTATTGCTTCACTATCCCAAATGTTGTCCTTGTTCCACTGTCAAATAATTTTTATTTTTCTTCATTTTTAACTGTACTCTAATATTTAAAATCAACGCTACGATTACTAATACTAGTGCAAGCAGCATAATATCATGCAAACCTCCATACATAATTTGCTTCATCTCTGGCAGCAAATTTTTAGGAAGACTGCCTGCTGTTTCTGAATCATTTAATTTATTTAACATAGCCATAGAAATTTTGCCACTGGCATTTTCGATTCCTCTAGTTAAGGCATGGTTTAAAATTACTCCATATATGGATGACATAAAAGTTTGACTTAAAATACGTAAAAGATATGCAAAAGATGTTGCAATTGGAACATCTCTCTTTTCAGCATCATCTTGTACGCTTATTTGTAACACATTAAAACACAAACCTATTCCAAAACCTTCGAAAGCTCCTGCTACTAATAGAAACCACAACGGTGCAGACATTCCTGATAATATCATAATTCCAAATGAAATTAAAAAAGCTAACGTTCCAAAAGCGATTACTTTATATTTACCATGCTGCACCTGCATAGAAGGTCCAGCTACAGAGCCTATAAAATTTGTAATTGAGCCTGGAATTTGAGTAGCACCTCCAATTAAGGCACTTACTCCTAGCAATCCTTGTGCCCACATTGGTATATATATATTAAAAGCTACAAAAGCTCCCCACAAAAGAGAAAACAATAAAAAATCAAATACCAATTGACTATTTTTTAAAAGTCTATTAGGAATTATAGGATCAGCTGCATTTTTCTCAACCTTAAATAGAATTATTAAAAAGATTAATCCAATAATAATTAAAATAATAACTAAGCTAATCGATGTTGTGCCTATCATTTGAATTCCTGTTAAAAGTGTTACTAATCCAACTACCATTACCACTGCGCCTAGATAATCAATCTTCTCCTCTGTAGAAGTTCTTTTAACATCTTTAAAGAAAAATTGAACACTTAAAATAGAAATTAATGCAATAGGAACATTAATATAAAATACCCAATGCCAGCTAAAAGTGTCCACTATATAGCCACCAATTAATGGTCCAATTATTGAAGCTGCACTATAGCTTGCCGTAGCATATCCAATAACTTTTCCTCTCTCTCTTAAGTTCTTATACAAATCTGCATAAATAATAAATGGCATAGTGTTCATTCCACCTGCACCTATTCCCATAATAGTTCTTGCAATTAAGAAAAATACAATATTGTTTGATAATGCTTGTAACATTGAGCCCACAGCAAACAATAATGTTGCTAATTGGTATGCTTTTTTATTTCCTATGCGTTCTCCAAGTTTACTCCAAAGTGGAGTTACAACTGCCATGCCTAGTAAAAAAACCGCCACTATCCAGCCCATGTATTGAATTCCATGTAAATTACTTATAATTGCCGGTAGGGCAGTGTTTATGATTGTTCCATCTAGACCAGCCATTGCATTTGACAATAACAGTGCTAAAGTTACAATCAAAATTCCTTTCTTATTCATCTAAAAAAATTCCTCCTATGTTCCTTTATCTGTAAAAGTAGCATGTTACTTATTACCCTTTAATTAAGCATTAATTCCTGTTTCATATGCTTCCTTCATAGCTTTACTGCCTTTAATATCACCCTTATTCCATGCACCATGCACATAAATTACTCCTTTTTTCCTTGCTCCAATGCAACAATCTAAAAATGCACGTAATCCTTCAATAGTACGTTCCATTATTGTCTTTCCAGTTGCTGCAGTTGCAATTAAATAGAGAAATTCTATAAGTTATTTGTAGGCAATCATACATGTGATGATCACCTCATAAAGATGGCTAGGTCCGTGGTATTTGAAAATTTATCTGTTTTTTTCTCAGAATTTTGTGAATACCCTTGTAAAACTTCAAAAGAACTGTGGAGTTAACAATCTTAAAATTAGCAAAAGATAATAAATGGCACCCCGGCATATTACGAGGCCACTGAAAAAGCTTCGCTTTTTCATGAAGAATTTAGCTAAATGCTAAATAGAGCACGAAGCATTTCACGATTTAGTAAAATATTTCGTGCTCTTCCCTTTTTCTA
>NZ_JACTOJ010000038.1:0-27133 GCF_032335695.1 Clostridium sp. 19966 | reverse complement strand
TCCCTAAGAGTTTCTAGAACTTAAACGATAATATCAACATTTTAAAACATAGCCTCCCGAACTGAAGGAAGTTTTAAATCAGTGTAAAAATCAACACTGATTTAAAACAGAACCTATTAAATATATTTATATATGCTAACTGAGCAAGCTGGAACTTCTAATATTCCTTCCTTTAGCTTAGCTATTCCGTTATTTGAGTAAATAACTTCTCCAAGCTCATCTGCTGAAAGTGTACAAGAAGCCTTCTCTTTGGAAGGATTTAATACAATGATTATTTTTTCATCGTCACAGCTTCTTTTATAAACAAAAGGATAAGAATTCTTTTCTGCATACAGAAATTCTATGGAAGCATTTGAGCACAAGGCTTCATTATCAAGCCTCAATTTAGTTAATTTTTTTACTTCGTTATACAATGAATTGTCTTTTTCCCTCTGCTTCTTTACTGTAGCTCTTTCGGGCTTTGAATCTTGAATTATGTACAGTTTTTCTTTAGATGCATCAGAGAATCCATCATTAGCTGTATCATCCCATTGCATTGGAGTACGAGAGCCTGTCCTTCCATATCCGCCTTCTACTGAAACAAGATTTTCTACATAATCCATCCCTATCTCATCACCGTAATAAATAAATGGTGCTCCAGGCATGGTAAGCAAGAAAGCAAAAGCTATTTTTAACTCTTCTTCATCAAGCTTCTGAGCAATTCTTGTCATATCATGGTTTCCAGAAGGTATGCACATAAGCCCTTTACCGTCTGTAAGCTTATAATTTTCCATATACTTATTTACAAATTCAGATATATCTCCTTTTCCTTCTCTTGAGAAATATGGATGATCTACTCTAAATAAATCTAAATAGTGAGATGGTCCAAAATGAAGCAGGAAGTCCATATGAAATCCGCCCATTAAGGATTTATCAGGCTCGCCCCATTCAGATATAAGCACTGCCTCTGAAAATTCTTTATCTAGAAAGGCCCTAAAGTCCTGCCATAATTTAATAGTTTCTTTGTTGTCCATATCATTTTTTACTAAGGAGCCAGCCATATCTACACGGAAACCATCACAGCCCATCTTAAGCCAAAAGCGCATTACATCCTTCATAGCTTCTCTAGTTGCTAGTGCCTCTTTAGAGTCAGTAGCCAACTGCCAGCTTTCTGTTGGGTTTGCAAATCCATAGTTAAGTGCTGGCTGAGATGAAAAGAAGTTTACTGCACAGCTTCCATCTCTATCTGAAATTCCCCTTATACAGCCTGCAATACCAGCAATATCCTTAAAATCTCCCCAAACATTATCTGTCCAAATATATCTGTGTGTATATTCATTTTCTTCAGCTTTCATAGATTCCTTAAACCATGGATGTTTTACAGAAGTATGTCCTGGTACTAAATCTAAAATAATATGCATATTTTTTTCATGAAGCTTTTCAAAAAGCTCCTTTAAATCTTCGTTAGTCCCATAGCGTGGTGCCACATTAAGATAATCTGCCACATCGTAGCCTGCATCTGAAAATGGGGAAGTAAAACAAGGGTTTAACCATATGGCATTGCAGCCTAGTTCCTTAATATAATCTATCTTTTCTATAATTCCTTGAATATCACCAATACCATCCGAATTGGTATCCTTAAAGCTTTGAGGATAAATCTCATAAAATATAGCATTGTCCAACCATTTTGACATGTTAAAGCCTCCTTCTAAAATAACCTTTTCTTTAATAACATAATATCAATCCAGATAAATAAATTCTTGCAAAATATTCATTAAAAATAACATAATATTCACAAGTTATTTTTCAAAACAACTTAAATATACATAAAAATTTGATACAATATAGAAAAAGCTATATTTTAAAAAAATGTTGATATAAAGGATGCTTAATATGAAGGATTATTTAAAAGAAACTAAATTTCATGGAACTCTATTGTATCCCTTCCAAATTTATTACATGCATGATCCTAGTGCCAAAATGTTTGTGTCTCACCACTGGCATGATTATGTAGAAATAATTTATATAAAAAGCGGACAGCTTTTTGTAAACATTAGTAATGAACAGTATTCTGGAAAAGCAGGAGATGTTCTTTTTATTAACGAGGAAGAGCTTCATGAAATGTATGTAGAAGATACAGATACCTTATACTACGCTTTCCTCTTTCCTATAAAATATTTAAGCTTTCAAATGAAGGATTATGTTGAGAATTCATATATAGAAGCTCTGTACAATAAACGAAGCATCTTTATAAATAAGCTTCCTCGTAAATGCAAAGCCTATGATAAAATATGTGAAGAGCTGGATTTAATGATTCATATGAACGACTCTAAAAATGGTGCCTATCAGTTTGGTACAAAGGTTTCACTCTTGCATATAATGTACCTTTTAGCAGAAGAAAATATGATTCTTTCTAAAACCTATCAAGGATTTTTAAATGAACATAATAAATTAAAATTGCTAAAAAACATAACCTTATATATTGAAAATAATTATAAAAACAGAATATACCTAGAAACTATTTCTAAAGAATTTGGCATGTCCCCAAAATATTTTTGCAAATTTTTCAAAGATAATTTTGGAAAGACTTTTATTGAATATTTAAAGGCATTAAGAATTGAAAAATCTATGATTATGTTGGTTACCACCGATTTACCCATTATGGATATTGCTTTTGCTTCAGGCTTTGAAAATTTTAGTTACTTCATACGAACCTTCAAGGACTTGTCGGGCTGTACTCCTTCCTACTATAGAAAGCATACTCATTGCAGCCCTATAGATCATAGCTTCTTATCCTTATAAATTTCTTTAAAAGGCTTTTGACTGCTAGATAATTATGGTAACATATAAAGCAGAAGCAATAAATGAATTAGAGGTAAGAAATTGAAAAAAGATTTATATGATATAGATGAATTAGATCTAAAAATTAATAATAAGCTGGGCTGTATGGGTGAAGCTTCTGCTGCCTCCTGCATTAATGAGGTAAAAAGCATAAAGAATGATATGTATGAAAAAGCTTCTAAGATTTTTGTGTATAATTTAAAAAGGCTTATTCAACTGGAAGGAACACAAAAAAATCTAGCTAAAAAAATAGGCATTTCTGAGGATCTGCTATCTAAATATAAATCTGAGGAAGCTTTTCCATCCATAGAAACACTACTGTACATTTGCCAGGTATACCAGATAAGCATGGATAAGCTTATAAATGTACCTCTAGCTTCTGCGGATATAGAATTTTTAGGGACTAACCAACTTATAGATTCTGAAATATTTGAAGATAAATATTATGTATATTTTTTTGTAACTAATATAGCTAAAAATGGAGCAATACATGAAGGAATAGTGACCTTTACCGAAGATAAGGTTACTTTTAAGATTCTTTCAAAGGACAAAGCTGTGAAATGGTTTGATGGTAATTACACACTTTCAGATAAGCTTATATTTTTTAATCTGCATAGCCAAAGCGATGGAAATGTATATATAAGCATGCTCAAGCCTAATGTGAACAAAGGAAAATATGTAGGTGGAATTTCTCTATTATCGCTGCCTTCGGATGCTAATAGCAAGCCCTGCTTTCAGAAAATTTTATTTTCTAAGGTAAGCTTAGATAGAAAGCTTTATTCTGACAAATTGAAGGAATTGCTGAACTTCCATGTGGAGGCTTCCTCCTTTGGAAATCTAAAAATATCTCCCGCTGAAGATGAGGCTGCGTATAATTTTATTGAAAGTTTAAGAAAAAAACCTGAATAAGTATATTGTACACTCATTCAGGTTTCTTTAATTTGACTATGCTTTTTTAAGCCATAGCCTT
This sequence comes from Clostridium sp. 19966, assembly GCF_032335695.1. Lineage (NCBI taxonomy): Bacteria > Bacillati > Bacillota > Clostridia > Eubacteriales > Clostridiaceae > Clostridium > Clostridium sp. 19966. The sequence goes on along the minus strand of NZ_JACTOJ010000038.1, from coordinate 23,343 downwards.
TAATTACTATGGTAATGAATTTCCTGCTGCTAAATATATTTCATACCACTCTTCTCTAGTAAGTTCAACATTGGAGGCTTTACATATATCCTTTATACGATTTGTATTCATAGAGCCTATTATTGTTTGAATTTTAGCTGGATGTCTTAGTATCCACGCGGTTGCTATGGTAGTGTTGGTCACGCCTTTTTTCTCTGCCAACTCATCAATTTTCTTATTTAATTTCGGAAATTTTTCATTGCCCAAAAATACCCCTTCAAAGAATCCATATTGATATGGTGACCAGGCTTGTATAGTTATGTCTTTAAGCCTGCAATACTCTAGTATGCTGCCATCCCTGTCTATGGATCTATCCACCTTCATATTCACGTTAATGCCTGAATCTATTATGCCCGTATGCATTACTCCAAACTGCAACTGATTTATTATTATATTGTTATCACCTAAGTATTTATTGAGAAGCTCTATCTGCATAGAATTCTGGTTGCTTACTCCAAAGTACTTAACTTTACCGCTGTCATGAAGTTTAGTGAAGGCCTCAGCTACTTCCTCAGGTTCCATAAGAGTGTCTGGGCGATGTAATAACAGCGCATCCACATAATCTGTTTTCAATCTTTTCAGGCTTCCCTCAACGGAATCTAATATGTGCCCTTTGGAGAAGTCGTACATTTTTCCTGATACTATTCCGCACTTTGTCTGTATAATCATCTTTTCTCTTATGGCAGAGCTCATATTTATTGCATCCGCAAATATCTCTTCTGACTTCCCGCCTCCATAAATATCTGCATGATCAAAAAAATTTATACCTTCTTCAAGTGAAAGCTTAATTACCTTTTCTGCTTCCGCCTTGCTTAAGGAGGCCATTCTCATACAGCCAAGAGCTATTTCAGATCCCATAATTTTCCCGTTGCCTATACTTATATTCTTCATGCTTTTTCCTCCTAGCAAATATAAATTATTGCAATGATATTATGCTAAACACAATTTTATTTTACATAACTTGCTTGAAGCTTTCAATAAAAACATCTTCTCCTGAAAAATTTTATATTGAAGAAATAAGTCTAATATAGAACTTTACAATGTTGATTATTTTATCTACGGATATTCTTTCATTATGTCCGTGAATTAATGCCCTTTCTTCTTTGCTAAGCGCTATAGCAGAAAATCTATAAACATACTCACTTATTTCACAATAATGTCTGGAATCACTGCAAGCTACCATAAGATATGGAGATACCACAGCATTAGGCCAGGTTTTTCTAATTGCGCCTTTAAGTTTATCCCAATACTTTCCTTCGGTTTTAGAAAAAGGCGATGCATTCATAGCATCCATGATTCTAATATTTATATTCTCATCCTTTATAACATTTTTTATATATTCTGCAGCAGATTTGGAAGTATCAGTTCCTAAAAGTCTCATGTTAGCAACAACTTTTGCCTCCGTAGGCAGCACATTAGGTGCACTTCCACCTTCCATCATTGTAGCCGCAAAAGTAGTTCTCATAAGAGCATTAAGCTCCCCTCCCATTCGTCTGCAAAGAAGATCTAGTAAAGGCTTAAAGCACCATAAATTTGCAAAAATTACTTTATATGCAAAGGTAGAATATCTTCCAAGGGTATCAAACATTTCCTTTGCAGGCTTTGTGAGCTTACTTTTAAAAGGATGTTTTTCAATTTTCACAACAGCCTGAGATAAAATTCCTACAACCGTATGAGGAGGAGGTGCCGAAGCATGTCCACCATTGCTTTTAGCTGACAGTTCCAAATTCATCGGTCCTTTTTCTCCTATGCCTATGAGAGCACAGCTTTCTTTTACGCCTGGGAATACTTTTTCTACTACAGCTCCCCCCTCATCCAATACCATGGCAGGTCGTATACCCCTAGCCTTTAGTTCTTTTACTATGGAAGGCGCACCATCGCCGCTTACTTCTTCATCTCCAGCAAAAGCAAAATATATATCGTTTTCCGGCGTAAAGCCTAATCCAATGATATATTCGCCCGCTTCCAATATTCCACATAGGGTTCCTTTAGTATCTAGTGTTCCTCTTCCCCAAAGTATTCCATCCTCTACTATCCCCTTAAAAGGTGGCTTATCCCATTTTTCCTCATCCGCCGGTACCACATCATAATGAGACATAAGAACTGTAGGATTATCTGAATTCTTACCTTTCCAAGTAATTAATATTCCTGTATTTCCTACCCTTTCATAACTGCAAGTCTTGAAAACATTAGGATATATCTTTGGTAAAAGAAGCCTAAATTTGTTGAACTCCTCTTCATCTATAAGGGCAGCATCGTATCTTGATACAGTTTTGCATCTTATCATTTGAGCTAAATGATAAGTAACTTTTTCTTCATCTATTTCTATATCAGCTGCCTCTTCATTTTTTTCAGTTTTAGGCTTAAACATCAATGCTCTTATTATGATTATTCCTAAGAAAATAACTGCTAATAAGACTATTCCTCCAAGTAAATATTTCATTTTCTTTTTCCTCCAATAACATTAAATCATCTATTATTTATTCTTCATATGTATTAAATTTCCTTCTATGTAAAATCCATTACTCAAACTAAATTATATCAATGAAAAAAGCAATTGGAAGGGGGGGACAACCAATTGCTTCTGAAATTTATTATTTCGTTATCGGGGGGTATTATTTCCTTGCTATGGTTATATATTAATATTTATTTGTGTCAATTTATTGTCAAATTTTAATACTATTTGTGAACTATATAAATTAAATTGAAATTGAAGTAAAAACAAAAGAAGCAATCGGAAGGGGGATCAACCAATTGCTTCTGAAATTTATATTTCGTTATCGGGGGGTATCATTTCCTTGCTATAGTTATATATTAATATTTATTTGTGTCAGTTCCTTGTCAAATTTTAATCAATTTTATTAACACTTTATTTATACTTTATTTATACTTCTATTCTATAGCTTTTATGGATTCAACTATTGAAAACTTAGTGGCTTTTCTTGTAGCGGGAACTGAAATAAAAGTGGTAATTATTATAGTAATTATTGCTACCAATAGTATTAGCAGTATTGGCAATCTAAATACTGCACCTTCTAAAAAGTCAGCTCTAAGTGCTTCATACACAATATAGCTTGAAATTCCACCTAATAAGGACCCAAAAGCAGAGCTAATTATTCCGTATATACTACCCTCTTTAAAAATCATTACCATAGTTTCTAATCTTGTCATACCAACAGCCCTTAAAACTCCAAACTCTCTTTTTCTCATGACAATGCTTATACTTATAGTATTATATATATTAATCAAGGAAACAAACGATAAGATTGCGGAAAAACCATATAATATAAATCTAGTTACGATAACCAATTTATTCATATTATTAATTTCATCATTAATAGTGATTATACTTCCTCCATTTTTATTCTTAGCTATAGATGAAAGCTTGTCTTTTAATGCATCAATTTGAGTTTTTGGATTAGCATCTATATTTATTTGTTCATAATCCTTTATTCCAAAGTATCTTTCTAAAGCATCATTGCTGCAGATAAATATAAAGGAAGCCTCATCATCAATTGGACGTATTGGCGTGGTACTCAGTGTAGCCATTACATTAAAATTTACATTATTAAATACTTTCCATTCACTTCCCTGTTTATCTTGATAGACTCCCCCCACCACTAAATTTTCTCCGATTCTAAATTTTGTGTATTCTTTATAGTGCAAATTTTCTATTGCTATAAGCTCAGGCTTTTCTTCAAAAGTTTTTGTGTCCAGATTCCCTGCTTTTAAATACTTTTTAAAACCTTCAAGTTCAAAGGAATCAACTCCATAAAAAACTGCATCCATTTTTGTAATTCCGTTATCCTGAAAGGTATCTGCTTTTAATTTACCTTGAGCTGTTAAGAAACCTCCCTCAACATTAATACTTAAAGTCCTTCGCTTATGCTTGTTTATGTTTTTTATAGCATCCAAAGCTTTTATTTTATTCATATCTTCAGCATTATAAGCATAATTTTCTCTTAAGCCTGTTAAGGTTTTAATATTTAAAAGTAGATCCCCTCCCGTATACCTTTTAGCTTCGCTAGTAGGATCAAATAAGCTTAATAAGTATAATGAAGTAATTATGAGTATCATGCTAATAGCTAAAGACAGTATTGTAGCTGCTAACCTTTTTTTAGATTTTTTTAGGTTAATATACGCCATAGAAGTTGTAAAATTCATTATTCTAAAAACATCTATAATAGAATGTTTTTTAGTTCTTGCAATATCTTTATAATTCTCTTTTATTCCATCTATTGGGCTTACTTTTTTGGAAAAAGAAGCAGGGCTTAAAGCTGAAAAAATTATAGCAACAAAGGCAGCAAGTCCTATTTGAAAAATATCCTTTTGAGAAATAATACTCCTTAGCATATCCTTATCTCTACTTATTAAATAATAAAACAGTATTCTTCCTCCAAAACCTCCTATAATTAAAGCTATAGGAATACAAATAATGCTTAATAAAATCGCTTCACCTAATACAAGGAATTTAATTTGTGACATAGAGGCCCCTATAGCTCTCAGCATACTAAATTCCTTTATCCTCTCTAGCACCGTTATATAAAATATATTATATATAACTGCTGCAGCTGCTACATCTACCACCAGCATTAAAAATATTCCTATAGTAGCTATGCTATTTTCAAGCTTTAAAGACCTTAAATAAGTTTCATTTTCTTCAAGCTTCCATTTTTTATTTTCATTTTGTAAACTGTAATTTAAATTTTCTAAAATCTGCTGTGGCTTTCTATCATCTTTTACCCTGAAATAAGTTGTTACTATCCTGCTTTCTTTCAAAGCTTTAGCTTCCTGCATGCATATGATAGCTCTTCCTAAAGAATTGCTATCGTTTTGCCCTGAATTGTTCAATATTCCAACCAGCTTCCATTTACCGTTATGGGCTTTACTCCCTATCACTTCTCCATTTTCATTATAAATGCTTTCTTCATAATCTATTACTATTTCATCTCCTATTTTATTAGAAGGGAAAAATTTATTTAGGGACCACTCCTCCATGGCTAGCTCTCCAGCTTTTTCTGGATATCTTCCCATCAATATGCTCATATTCAGAAGCTTATAGGTATTATTCTCAAAACCATCTAATTCTAGGCTAGCTTTTTTATCTGTAAAATTCTTAAACCCAAGCTGCAAACATTCTCCAGAATTTTCTACTAAGTTGCTCTTTTTTATAGGATCCGTATCCATACTTGTCTGAAGCTTTCCATGATAAATTCCATTTGCTGATTTAGCTGCATTTCTTTCATAATTATAATTTAAAGCATTAACTGTAAGCTTTACCGTCACTAGAAGAATTACAGAAATAATTATGCTTATTGATATCACTAGAGTTTTCTTAAAATTCTTCATTAGGTATCTAGGAATAAGCTGAATAAAATTATTCATATAAGGAAGCCTCCCTTAATGCTCCATCCTCTATGGTTACAATTCTATCTGCGTGGGCTGCCACATTACTATCATGGGTGATCATAATTAAAGTCTGTCCATATTTCTTTATAGATTTTTTCATAAGTTCCAGCACTTCCTTGCTGTTTTTGCTATCCAAATTTCCTGTAGGTTCATCAGCAAATATTATAGAAGGTTTTGAAATTAATGCTCTTGCTATCGCTGTCCTCTGCTGTTGTCCACCTGATAACTGCGAAGGATAGTGATATCTGCGTTCCTTTAAGTTTAAGCTTTCTATTATCTCCTCTAAAAAATCTTTATCAGCTTTTTTATGATCCATGATTAATGGAAGCCTTATGTTTTCATCCACTGTTAAGACAGGTACTAAATTAAAAAATTGAAATATAAACCCTATATTTCTTCTTCTAAATATAGATAATTTTTTTTCACTTAATCCATATATATTTTTTTCGTCTATATAAACCTCTCCACCCGTAGGAGTATCAAGCCCCGCTAAAAGCTGTAAAAGAGTACTTTTACCAGAGCCACTAGGCCCTACTATTGCAACAAATTCTCCTTTTTCCACCTTAAAATTCGTTTTTAATAGTGCCACTACCATATTGCCTTCACTGCCATAAGTTTTATATAAATTCTTTGCTTCTAAAATTAACATTTATATCAGCCCCTCAGGAATATTAATATATAATTATAAAATTACCAATATAATAACATATTATATTGGTAATAATAAATCCAAAGCTAGGTTAATCTCTTTATTATCTATCCAAATATAGCCTTTATTATACCTCCACAATCTCCTTTACAAGTACCATCACAATAATTAGCACAACCACTAGTACATGATCCTTCACATACTTTTGCACAATAACCAGAACATCCTATGTTACACTCTTCTGGACACATGTATCCTTTTACATCCAATTCCTTATCATTGTTTTTTTGAAAAAACTGTTTCATTTTCCATCCACCCTTTATATTTTTATTTGAATTAACCCAGCATTAGAATTTATTTCTTGTATCTGCCTTAAATCAAAAATATTTCATTACTATCAAAATTTATGCGCCATTGTCCGCCTTCTTTTCCTTGCCAAGAATATTTATTAGCTTTAGATTTCCACCACTCATTAAATTGATTTACAATTATAGGCTTTTGTATTATTATTTTTTCTTTTATTTTTTCTATGTCTTTTTCACCTAAATCACTTTTATTGATAGAAAATTCTAGCTCTTCAATAGCATTTTTTTTCTCATATAATTTCATTAATTCTAACTTTTCTATTTCAGAGACGACTCCTACTCTATACATAACTTTCCTCCAATCTTGATTTTATAGCTTCTTTATCCTCTTCTGCTTAAAATAAACTCCAGTGGATCACTATAGCTTAATTTTTCAATTATATTACTTTTTTCTATATATCCAGCTTTAATTAATTCTTCTTGCAGCAATCTGCTTTGTTCTCTTTCTATATGACTAATAACACATTGCTTCTTTGATGGTACATTCAATTCCTCAGTAATTTTCCAATTTAAAAACTTGCATCTATTACATTGAAAGGAATCACATTTAGAGCATATAGGGCTATTATCCAACCTTAATAACTGATCATTTTTTATACTGATTCCATCATTCAAATTACCTATATCAGAACTTTCATCATAAAAATAAAATGCTGGGCAGATATAAATTTTACCGTTAGGCGCTAAAGCAAAGGTATCTTCTCCGCAATCGCAATTGTCCATGTACCTTAAATCTAATCTATCAGTTAAAACATTGATTTCCTTAAATACACCTTTACTATACAACTTTAAAACGTTATTTCTAATCATATCCAATTGCAATTTGTATATGTCAATTTCTTCTTCACCCCATGAATCTATGTCTTCCAAAACAATATTTACTCTTGAGCACTGCTTTAAAATTTCCCTTGTATTCTTGTACAAATCAAATAAATTATCTAGTGAAACTTTTTGTATACATATTTGCATATTTTCATCTTTTAAGTCCTTTGAATCCTTTATGATTGGAATAAATTCATCTTGTTTCAAATAACTTTTTATGGAGTCAAATCTTAAGTATTTCCTAAAAATTTCATCACTTTTGCCAAGCATTACAGGCGTAATATTATTCACTTCACAAAAATCAATGGCTTTTTTAAAGGTTTCCTGACTCATCATGTTTTCTGCTTTTCTCCAATTTTTATATCTGCAATGAGGAGTAATCTCATCACTTAATATAAATTGCAAATATTTTTTATTACCATCTAATTTTCCCAATCTCTTAAGTCTATTTATTTCAAGCGGAGAAATTTTTCCAGTAACTTCACTATATCTTTTCCAAAAATATTCATTTGCTCTAACATTGGCTTTATGCATTTTACAAATATATGTACTTCTTTGGTATATGGTGTTAGTCGCTGCGAAATCATAATTAGCACCTGTGCACCAAGCACACCCAGTCGCCACGTCACATTTCACACATTTTTTATCACTTTGACTTAATAGATCCAAGGCTTGAAATGCTCTTACCTTTTCATTATTTATTCCAGTATAAACACTTCCTATTTTTCTGCCCTTTTTATTGCATAATGCAAAATCTAAAAATCTTATACATGGAAAAAAGTTGCCTTCGCAGTCAATAGCCAACATTTTTCCTGCACCACAAAAATTAGCATCTTTTTCATATCTATCTAAAGGCAAACCAATATTCGGATCAAAAAACCTTACTGAAAATTCATCCCAAAGTTTGTGCTCTATTACATAATCGGCTAATTCCTTTAATTGATTTTCAAAGACTATATCATCATTTTCTTCCCATGCATCTTCAAATACCACATTTGCGGCAACAATTTTTATTCCTATATTCCATAAATTAATAATGCTATCTTTTAAATAAGGTAGATCTAGATGCGAAAAAGTTGCTTTAGTTGACTTACTTGGAAACTGCTCTAACCATAAAGGTACATTTTTTATAACATCATCATAGGAACCTCGTCCATCTGGATATACCCTTGAAGTATCATGTTTTATCTTGTTGCCATCAACGCTAAGCCCTACGCTCAGATGACCCTTATTTTTATCAATAAATCTTTGAACTTTCGCTGTATTATATAAAATTCCATTTGACGAAAAACTAAATCTATATGATTCAAACCATGGATGATCTATTAGAAACATTTTTTGCTTTATGTAATCACAAATCCTATCAATTAAATCTATTTCTAAAAATGGTTCTCCACCTATAAAGTCCCAAATAACTGAATCACTATCAAAAAACTCTCTATCTTCTAAAATATAATCCACTGCTTTTTTAGCTATGTCAAAAGTTAATTTCTTTATATTATTTTTACCAACCATGTAACAATATTTACATGCTAAATTACAAGCCTCTGTTACACAGAACGTTATCGTTTTTATGGATTTTCCATTGCCTGTCCATCCTTTGTCGAGTTGTCCCATTAAAACATTCTTCTCTTCCATATTTCTTCTCCTTTCAATTTTTCATAATGTCTTTTATATCATTTATATCTAGTTTAATGTTTGACTTTTGAATAAGCTTGCATACAGATCCAGTAACGTAGGCTGTAGCTATACTATTGCCTTCATATGTTTCTTTTCTTTCGTTATTATCATATGAATATATTCCCGAGGTATAAAAATACTTATCTATATACTTAATTTGTGTTTCTGCTAAATTTGTAGAGCTTTTTACACCAATCACATTTTTAAATGAAGCCGGATATGTTTTTTTATTTTCATTATCAACTGAACAAATTACTATAATGTTCCTATTATTCAATTCATTTATAATTCTTTTAAGCTTGATAAAATGAATTTTTTTTACAGTTCCAAGACTCAAATTAACTACATTAGGACTAAACTTCATACAATATTTTAATGCTGCTATTAATAGCTTGCTACTACTCATTAGCTTGCTATTTAATATGCTAATATCTATAAATTGTACTTCGTCACAAACGCTCCTAATGCAGTTAGCAATTACTGTTCCATGAATATGTGTGCATTGGAATTCTGTCATTAATTGTATTTTACCGCCCTTATCTTCTTTCATTTCTATACTGTGCAATATATATTTTTTTAACTGATCATCATCACCATTTAATCCACTATCAATTACAACAACTTTGACCTTATCAAGCATTTTATGCCTCCTTACTACTGATTCCCTTTTCAAGCTTATTAATCTCATTTTCGTAAAAGCTTCTATATGCACCATTATTGTCATACAAATAATGGTGACTTCCTTGGCATACTATTTTTCCATCATCCATAAGAACAATATTATCTGCCAGCAACATGGTAGAAATATTATGTGCTATAATTATTACATTTCTTTTATTTGCAATGTTTTTAATAGATTTTTCTATCAAAAAATGTGATTCCATATCGATAGCAGCTGTAGCTTCATCTAAAAGAATTATTGGTGAGTTTCTGGCTATACACATTGCTAAAATTATTCTTTGCTTTTGTCCCCCTGAAAGATTATTAGCATTCTCCTTAATAATAGTGTCATACTTCTTCTCCAATCCCTCTATATATTCATGCATGTAAACAAGCTTACAGGCTTCTTCTATTTTTTCAATTTCTATATCATTACAAACTAATTGGAAATTTTCCTTTATAGACTTATTAAATAAAAAAGCCTGTTGATGAACTGCTGATATTGAATTTCTTATAGCCTTTTCAGACAATAACTTTATGTTTATGTTGTCTAAAAGTATCTCTCCTTCTGAAGGTTCGTATAATTTTAAAATAAGACTGAATAAAGTACTCTTTCCACATCCATTCTTTCCAACTATTACAGTTATGCTATTTTCTCTTAAGATTAAGCTTAAATTTTTTATTACATTTGTGTCATTTTTATATCCAAAAGTGATATTTCTAATTTCTATATCTCCGTTTATTGATTTCATATCAATATTTCCAAAATCCTCTGACTTAAATAGATTATCATCTAATATTTGGAAAATTCTTTCTAAAGAAACTAGTGCTTGTTGAATTGTTGAATTAACACTTGTAAGGGTAGTTAATGAACTACTAAATTGATTTGAATATGAAGTAAATGCAACGAAAAGTGCAATATCTATTTTATGTGTATAAATAAAATAAATTCCTAAACCTATTATAAGTATTTCATCAAGTTCATTTATTAGCTGCGATATAATTTGCGATAAAAAGCTTATTCCAGAAACCTTTAAATTTTTATCTCTCAACTCTATATTAACTTCATTATATTCATGCTGTATTTGCTGTTTGATTCCATAGGTCTTTATATATCTAATTCCAAACAAAGATTGATATAGTATTGAGTAATATTTATCATTGATTTTCTTTAGTTCTAAACTCTCTTTCCTAAGTTTCCTTCCAAATATCTGAAATATAAAATAATAAAATGGGAAACCTACCACTACTACTGAAGCTAATATATAGCTTATTTTAAATATTGCAAAAGCTAATATAATAACTCTTAAAATATCTATTACCGTAGATACTAATTGATTTGTAATTATACTAGATAATGTACTTACATCTCCTTCTAACCTAGAGGTGAATTCTCCTATTCTCGTATTATCAAAATTTATCATTTTTATGTTTAATATCTTTCTATACATGTCAGATTTTAAATCACTTATTATGCGGTTATTTAATAAAGAATTCAAATATCCTTTTCCGCTGCCACTTATGGTCTGAATTGTATATATAACTAAAATTAGAATAATATTTATATAAATCTTCTCATATTTCCCTTCAGCTATATATTGCAATACTTCTCCCCATATAAGGGGATAAATTATTGATAAAAAAATATTTAAAACAGATGCAGCAATAAATAATATAAATATGCCTTTATAATTTTTAATATAACCAAATGTTCTTTTTAACAATTTTTTATCATTTTGAGAAAGTGTTTTTATCATTTTATTATCCTCTTATATAATTGTAAATTATGATATTTACAATTATACTCATATTAAGCCTAAAATTATTATTTAAAAAGATTAATTATATTTTTTAACTATTCTGTTTTTTACTTCTACTTTTTATGTGAATTTTGCTATTCCAAAAGTAATAATTTTACTTATTTTGTTAAATTAACATTTACTTATACATTAGTAGATAAATTAATTAAACTTTAACAAAAAAAAAGAACTCATTTAAGAGTTCCTTTTAATCACTTCTATTATAATTAATTTCCTATCAATTTAATTTTGGCACCACCACATAGGCCAAATACATTAATACAGAAAACTCTCCTATCAATATCCAAAGTGGTATATACGATGTAATGCCTTCTTCATTAATTTCTACATCCCCAATAGGATTGTTAAGCATATACATCATCTCTGGATCTTGTTCAAAATTAAATGCAGGTGCCGTTTCTTCTGGCATATTCTTCTTGTTCTGCTTGTCCATATATTGAAGTATCATGATTACTAAAAATAAACACGCCGCAGCCATTACAAAAAGCACTCCTAAAGTCAGTATAATCTGAGAAGATGTTTGATGCTGAGCCTGCTTAACTGTTTCCGAATCATAATTTTTTAATACTGCAAAAGATAAAGCAACCTGTATACCATTAAAAGTAACATGTGCAAGAGAAGAAGCGAAAATAGAATTAGTTATTCTCACCAAGTAAGTAAATATTATTCCCAATGCAAAGGCATAAAAAAATTGATTCAAATCTAGGTGGAACATTCCAAAAATCAAACCGTTTATTACAGCCGCTTTAGCTGTGCTTTGGTTCTCATAGCCTGATAATACAACTCCTCTGCAAAATGCCTCTTCACATATAGCTGGCTGAACTGCTATAGCAAAAAACATAAATAAGAATGAAACATTTCCCATACTGGAAAGAGCTTCTGGTACTGGGTTGGGAAATATAATCCCCGCTAAATTTGCCAAAAAACTTGATATAGGCTGACATAAGATAGCTATAACAATAATAAGCAATGCATTTGTAAATGATAATTTATTAAGCCTAAGAGTTTTTTTCACTGGCGCTTTTGTTATAATAAAAAATAGTATGCAAGGGATTAAAATAAGTATATATTCATCTCCAAGCATAAAGTTTGAATATCCAAATAATCTAACTAATGGTGATGATACAAATAATTTAGTAAATACCAAGAAAGTTATTAGTATAAGTGCAAAGACATTGGACCTAAGTAATGGCTTCATATTTTTTCTCCTTTCCCTCGAACCACATTTAATCATATGTATTATATATTAATATATAACCATAGTTCTTAAAATTTTTGGTTCTTTTAGGGTTCATCAAAGCTAATTAATATTATTTAATTATATAATAATTTGTTAATTTTATAAAGCAGTGTTTTAAATTATGGTTCTTAGCTGCACTAAGAAGAAAAAGAAATATCCGTAATCACAATCTCTGCTTGACTGCCTATCCTTATTGGCGGTCCCCAAAATCCATATCCGCTGGATACTATAACATTAAGAGCACCTTTTCTCTTATATCCATAATCTAACTCAAACATCCTTGAGGTTATTAGATTAGCTGGAGCCAGCTGACCTCTATGAGTATGCCCTGAAAACATTAAATTCGTTCCTGATTCTTGGACCTTATCCATATCTATAGGTTGGTGATCCATCAAAAATATAGGTTTTGTCTTATCTGTATCTTTCAAAATATCCTCTATGTTTTTCCTCTTCTCATTTAAGCTTCTTTCCAGAGATACATCATTTCTTCCAGCCACATAGAAGCTTCCATCAACTAATACAGCCTCATCTCTAAGTACTTTTATCCCTGCCTTTGAATATTCTTTTACAATATCATCTACCTTATCACCAAAGCCTTCATGATTTCCAAGCACACCATACACACCATATTTACTCTTCAGCTTCAATAGTTCTTCAGCTATATGCTGATCTATAAAGGGCTGAATTTTGGAATCAATTATATCGCCTGCTATAAGGACTACATCTGGATTTTGACGATTTACTTCATCAACCATAGTTTTTACTCTGTCTCTTCCAACTTCCTGCCCAACATGTATATCGCTTATCATAGCTACTCTGAGCTTTTTATTCCCATTGTTTAGTTTTTTATCTATGCTTATGCTATAATTTGTTATTTTAGTGTTATACGCCATATAGCTTCCGTATATTAAAATACTTCCTATGTACACAAATATCATTACTGCAGAAATAAGCTGAAAAGTATTATTGCTGAATAAGCTTTGCAGCAAACTAAGCTTTCTTAGTATCAGACCTATAAAATCAGTCACAAGAAACAATAATGTAAAGTAAAATATACAGGCAAGCCATAGTCCGCCGATTCTGCTTATGATTCTGACTATAAAATTAGACTGCTTGCTTAATATATAACTTATTATAAAAGCTAAAGAAAGTAATATTATTAGCACCCAATAAAGCTTTTCACTAAAATGAGGTATATATTTAACAGCTCTATTCCATATTCTCGCGCCTAAATAATAATTTATCCCTCCATACAAAGTTATCATGACCACTACTAGCAAAATAGATAATAATATCAAATATATCACCTCATAAATACGTATTACTCACTTATTTCCTTTAGTTCTCTTCTAAGCCAGTCTAAAACTGTCATCACGGTTCTAGTTCTGACTTTTTGCCTGTCCCCAGTTAAATTTAATTTCTTGGCCTTTACTTCTCCATCTATGCACATCCCAGCATAAACTAATCCTACAGGTTTTTCCTTAGTTCCTCCTCCTGGTCCTGCTATTCCTGTAACAGAAATCCCTATTCTTGCCCCAGAAATTCTAACAATCCCCTCTGCCATTTCTTTAGCCGTCTGCTCACTTACAGCTCCATATTTTTCTAAGGTTTCATTTTTAACACCTAAGAGCTGAACTTTTGCTTCATTAGCATAGGTTACTACTCCGTGAGTAAATATTGAAGATACTCCAGGATAATTTACTAATGTAGCTGCTATAAGTCCTCCTGTACAAGACTCTGCGGTAGCTACAGTTATATTTTTATGTACAAGCATCTCTGCTACAACATATTCAAGTGTAATATCCCCTTCTCCATATATATAATCACCTAGTATATTTCTTATTTCCTTTTCAGTTTGAGAGATAAGCTTCTTAGCCTCCTCTTCGTCTTTACCTTTAGCTGTTATTCTAAGTATCGCCTCATTATCTTTTGCATAAGGAGCTACTGTTGGGTTTTCTCTATTTATTATATCTCCAACCTTCTCAGCCATAGAGCTTTCTCCTAAGCCAAAGGTTCTTAGAACCTTTGAAATCAATATGCCCTCTGAAAACTTTTTAAGATAAGGTTTTACGCTCTCTTCAAACATAGGAACTGCTTCCTTTGGAGGCCCTGGAAGAAGTATCAATGTCTTTCCGCCCTCTTCAATTATGCAGCCAGGAGCAGTACCGTTATTATTTTTTAAAATTATACAGCCTTTCGGAAGCATAGCTTGTTTTTTGTTGGATTCAGGCATATCCTTGCACATTCTTTTAAAAAAACTTTCTATGCTATTTAAAGACTCTTCATCTAATACAAGTTCTTTATTAAAATATTTAGCTCCAACTTCTTTTGTTAAATCATCTTTAGTTGGTCCAAGCCCTCCTGTAGCAATTACCATATCAGACTTTTCAAAAGCTTCCTGCAAAGCGTTAAAAAGTCTCGTCTCATTATCTCCTACCACAGATTGATAATATACTGATATTCCTAGAGCCGCTAGCTCCTTTGATAAATACTGGGCATTAGTATTTAATATATCTCCCAGCAGCAACTCTGTGCCTACCGCTATAATTTCAGCTTTCATTTTTCTCTCTCCTCTCAATTATAAAATACCCCCGAAGAAAATTATACCATATTTCTTCGAGGGTATATAATTACTCACTTATAGCTACTGCAATAGCTCCCATCACACCTGCATCTGTTCCTAGTCCTGCAGGAACAACCTTACACTCATTCATTGGAGCT
Source organism: Clostridium sp. 19966 (assembly GCF_032335695.1). Classification (NCBI taxonomy): domain Bacteria; kingdom Bacillati; phylum Bacillota; class Clostridia; order Eubacteriales; family Clostridiaceae; genus Clostridium; species Clostridium sp. 19966. Next base: position 7,938 of record NZ_JACTOJ010000038.1, on the reverse strand, counting down.
ATAGCTCTGTTTTTAACAACCTCTCTAACGGTTTCAAAAACTATTTCTCCGCCTTGAGCTACTCCTCCGCCTATTACTATCACATCAGGATCAAAGGCACAGGCCACATTAGCCACACATATTCCTAAATAATTTAAACTCTTGTTTAGTATAAAGGATGCAACCTTATCTCCTTTTTCAGCTTCCTTAAACACCTCATAGGAGGTTACTTTATCGTAACTGGAAAGACTTGTCTTTAGGCCTCTGCTAACTGCATCGTTGGCTTGTCTTGCTATAGCAGTTCCTGATGATAGCGCCTCTGCGCATCCATAGTTGCCGCAGTTACATCTTGGTCCATCAGGTTGAATTGTCATGTGTCCAACCTCTAATGCATTTCCAGTTGAGCCCCTATACAATTTACCATTGATTACTGCTCCTCCGCCAATTCCAGTGCTTACTGTTATGTAAACCATATTTTGAGTGCCCTTACCTGCTCCAAATAGATACTCACCTATAGCTGCAGCATTAGCATCATTTTCAAGATGTGTAGGTATATTAAACCTTCCTTTAACATTTTCTACTATCCTGAATTCCTTAAAAGGAAGATTAGGAGTTGTTAAAATAATTCCGTTTTTAGCATCTAATGGTCCAGGCGAACCTACGCCTATAGACTTTATATCATCATTTTTAAGCTTTCCGTCAATTATAACCTTCTCAATAGTATCACAGATTCTTCCTAAAACAGCCGCTTCACCTTCTTGAGCATTTGTTGCTACAACCTCTTTTGCTATGATGTTTCCTTCAAGATCAGAAAGAGCTGTGCATATTTTTGTACCACCTAGGTCCACACCTACCACGTATTTTTTATCCATTCCCACTTAACCTCCAAGTTATCTTCATTTATATACCAAGCTATGTTATTAAGCTGCTTACAATAAGCATTTCAAACAAAGCATATGATTAATTTAAACGGTTTAGCAAACCATTACATTACATAATAAAATTATGCTATACATCAGTATTATAGCATAATTTTTCACAATGCAAAATTATTTATGACCTTTTCTCTGCCTGAATATATATTTTTCCTTCTTTATCCGTGATTTCTGATCTTATTAAAAAATTTTTGTTTTTTAATATTTTGCATATTAGCTGTACATTTTCATTATCCACACCATCAAAGCTTAGTAAAAATTCATCCTTGGCATCAACTATATCTATATAATCGTTTATATCGCTATAATCCCCCAATTGAATATTCCCTGTCACTTGCAGCTTATATTTTGACATATTACCCCTCCATTACTCCATTTCCGTCACCATTTTTACATATTCCTTAGTATGTACTAGATTATCTTTCTTATGTAAATATTCGTCCTTAAAATTCCTTGTACAAATTAATTCTCTAATAATATTTATTATGATAAATTTCTGTCAATTATTACACCAAATATTTGTAACTATTTATGCAAAATGCTATAATTTAAGTATGTCCTAAAAAATATTTATTGTAGGAGGAGATAATATGAAATCACTAAAAGGCACAAAAACGGCTGAAAATTTGATGAAAGCTTTTGCAGGTGAATCTCAAGCAAAAAACAGATACTCTTACTACGCTTCAGTAGCTAAAAAGGAAGGTTATGTACAAATAGCCAACATATTTTTAGAGACATCAGAAAATGAAGGCGCTCATGCTAAAAGATTTTTAAAATTTTTAGTTGAAGATTTAAATGGGGAAGCAGTAGAAATTAACGGTGCAGCTTATCCTGCCGCATTAGGAGATACTAAATTTAACCTTAAAGCTGCCGCTGAAGGTGAAAATGAAGAGTGGACTACACTTTATCCTTCGTTTGCTGCAACTGCTGAAGAAGAAGGCTTTCCTGCTGTAGCTGCTGCTTTTAAATTAATTTCTAAAGTTGAAACTGCTCATGAAAAAAGATATAACAAATTGCTAGAAAATCTAGAAAAGGAAGAGGTATTTAAAAAACAAGCCTCAACTTTTTGGAAATGCCTAAATTGCGGATACATATATGAAGGAACAGAAGCTCCTAAAACTTGTCCTGCTTGCTTGCATCCTCAAGCTTATTTTGAATTACTTTCAGAAAATTACTAATAAAGAAGCCTCCTATGAGATAGCTCATTGGGGGCTTTAATTTATATACTTTTTGTTGATTTTCCTGGTACTAGCTCACCTTGAAATAAAACATGCTGAGCTGGAGTCTTTTTACGTATCATATCAAATAATATTTTGATTGTTGATTGAGCCATTTTCTCTACAGGCTGCCTAATAGTTGTTATTGAAGGATTATAGTACTTAGCTATATCCAATCCATCAAAGCCAGCAACAGAATAATCTTCAGGTATTTTTTTACCTGCATCAAATATAGCTTTGCAGGCTCCTATTGCTAATGTATCCGATATAGCATATATAGCGGTAAATTCTTGCTGCGACTCTAATAGCTCCTGAGTAACCATATAGCCATTTTCCATAGAATAGGTTTCAATTCCATCCTTCATGTATCTTATAAGCTTTTCATCTATCTCAATATTATTATCTTTCAAAGCTTTCATATAACCATTTAATCTGAGGTTTCCGATGCTCTCATCATCCATTGATGCAGTAATGATTGCAATTTTTTTATGTCCTAAGCTGCACAAATAATCTACCAATTTATAGCTTTCTTTAAAGTCATCTACGGAAACAGATGAGCAAATATTCTTATCTATTTTCTGAGTGCTTCCAATGGTACTTAACACAAAAGGAACATTCAACTGTGCCAGCTTCTCATCAGAGTGAAAGAAATGTCCACCTAAAAATACAATTCCTTTTAATCTTTTTTCTTTCTCAAGCTGGATAGCTACATCTACTTCATCTTCCCTATCCTCTACACGGTGTAAAATAAATGAATACTTTTTCTTCTTTATTTCCAATTCAAAAGTTTTAATTATATTGCTGAAAAGTGGATTTGTAATACCCTTAATAAGAACAGCAATAGTATTAGAATCTAATCTTTTTAAATTTCTTGCGCTGTTATTAGGAATATAGTTGTTTTCCTTAATAACCTTCATTATCATGGCTTTAGTTTCTTCATTAATGTCAGGATGATTATTTATAGCCCTAGATACCGTACTTACAGCTACACCACATAATTTTGCAATATCTTTAATTGTGATTGTCTCCATAATCATTTATCCTTTTCATTTATTATCAAATGCATATACTGCTATGTTAAATCTAGATTTTGATATATATAATTATACTAACTAAATCCATTAAATGCAATAAACGCGTATTCAAAAGCTAAACTTTATCCTTTTACAGCTCCTGCTACAACCCCCTCTATAATATACCTCTGACAAATAAAGTAGAAAATTACTATTGGAATAATGGCTAGAACTAGAACGGCCATCATTGCGCCCATATCCACGGAACCATATCCGCCTTTTAAATATTGAACTGCTATAGGTATGGTTTTGTAATCAGTACCTATAATCAAATAAGGTAACAAATAATCATTCCATATCCACATAGCATTGAGTATAGAGACAGTAATGGCTATAGGTTTTAATATTGGAAATACAACACTAAAATAAGTTTGTATCGGATTGCAGCCATCTATTACTGCAGCTTCTTCAATTTCTAACGGAATTGATTTTACAAACCCTGAAAACATAAAAACTGATAATCCAGCGCCAAAGCCTAAATATATTAAAATAATACCAAAAGGATTGTCTATATGCAGCATATTAGCTACTTTAGTCATAGTAAACATAACCATTTGAAACGGTACTATCATAGAGAATGTAAATACATAATATAATGCACTTGTGGTTTTGCTTTTAACTCTTGTTATATACCAAGCAGTCATAGAGGTAAATAATACAATTACAACTACTGAGCATACCGTAATGAATAAAGACCATCCAAAAGCTTGTAGAAAGCCTGTAGAGTTTATTCCATTTGTATAGTTGCTAAAACCTACGAACTTATTTCCAGTTGGAAAAACGAAAGGTGCGTCACTGATATAGAACTTTCCCTTAAAGGAATTCATAATAACAATAAAAATTGGTGCTAAAAATGCAATGGATAATATAGTCATAAAAATAAAGATTGTGGTATCTTTTAATTTTTCAGCTTTCATCAGTTCTCTACCTCCCTACTTCTAGTTAGTGCAAGCTGTATACCTGCTATTACTGCAACTAAAACAAAGAATATTACAGCCTTTGCCTGTCCAACGCCTTCCCAGCCAACCTTTCCATAAAAAGTATTATATATATCTAACGCCAACATAGATGTCTGTTTAGATGGTGCTCCAGCTGTTAAAGCAAGGTTTTGATCAAATAACTTAAATGAATTAGATAAAGTTAAAAATAAGCATATTGTAATTGATGGCATTACCAATGGAATAGTAACACTTCTTAGTATTTTAAATGGGCTTGCTCCATCTATTTGAGCTGCTTCATATAAATCTGAAGGTACATTTTGAATTCCAGCAACATAGATAATCATCATATATCCTATAAGCTGCCAGTTCATCAATATTACTAATCCCCAAAAGCCGTACTTGGCGTTAAAAGTCAAAGTTACCCCAAATTTATAAAGTACTCCATTAATTATTAGCTGCCATATATATCCAAGCACTATGCCTCCTATTAGATTCGGCATAAAAAATATTGTTCTAAATACATTAGTGCCTTTCTTCCCACGTGTTAGCAATAAAGCTATAAAAAAAGCAAATACATTGATCGTTATTACTGATATTACTGTAAATCTAACGGTAAACCAAAGTGCATTTAAAAAATCCTTGTTTTTAAATGCTTTAGCATAATTATCAAGTCCCACCCATTTTGCATCAAGCACTGTTGTAAACTTAGTAAACGATAGATATATGCCTAATATGAAAGGTATCAAAAAAGCTATAGTAAATGCTAACAATGTAGGGAGAGTAAAAACGAGAAAATACTTTTTCAATCTTTTTTCCATATTATCTCCTCCTATTAATGATTTTAAAATGGTGAATTTGCGCATATGTGCTGAAATACATTTTATGCAAATTCACCATACTTCATATCTAATATATTTTTATAATATAGATTTAATTACTTTGATTTTTCAGAAGACCAGGATTCTTTCACAGTGCTTACAACCTGATCCCAGGTCTTATTTCCTTGCGCATATTGAAGAAGTGCATCACCAAAATCGTTTTTAAACTGTTCACTTGGGAATGCTTCAAAAGCCCATGGAACTGTATTAACACCCTTGTTCATCCAATCAACAACTTGACTTGCAAGAGGATCTGAAGGTTTTTCTGAATCAGTAAAAGTGTTAAATGGAGCAATGAATCCTAATTTATTCACTACATAATCTTTTCCTTTGGTGCTGGAGAATAACCACTCTAAGAAAGCTATGGATGCATCTTGCTTTTCTTTAGATACTTTACTGTTTATAGCAAAATAGTTTTCTGTTCCAATGCATAGACCTTGTTTTTCTTCCCCATTAACACCTGTATATATTGGTAAGAATTTAACATCATCTTTATTTACGGTGTTTCCTGAAACCTGACTTATTTGTGACCAAGCCCAGTTTCCGTTTTGAACCATAGCAGCTTGACCAAGAGCAAACTCTGCCATAGAATCAGTTACAGATTTGCCTCCTAAAAGCTTCTTGTCTGAAACTGAATTATTTATATATAAATCGAAGATATTTTTAAAGTTGTTTGCATATGAGAATTTAATATCGTTAGTAGCTAAACCTGCCAAAACTGTATTATCGTATTTAGTATTATCTTTGAATTCATAGTAGAATGGCATATTAGCTAAATGTGTCTGCCATCTCCATTGTTCTCCTGCTTTTAAGGATGTGGAGGCAAATACCCCCTTAATTCCTAATTTATCCTTATGTGCTGTCATATCTTTGACAACTTTGCTTAATAAATCAAAATTGTTTATTTCACTTGTAGAGCTTATGGATACTGCTTTATCACTTAAAGCAAAATACTTTTTCATGATTGCATCGTTATATATAATTCCATATCCTTCAACAACATATGGAATTCCATAAACCCCGCTGCCACTCTTTACTGCCAATGACTTATCGGTTAAGTAGCTATAAAGTTTTGTCTTACTTAAATCTGTACAATAATCTTTCCAATTCTGATACCCAACAGGACCATTAATTTGAAAAATTGTAGGTGCATCTGACTTTGCCACCTCTGACTTTAAAGTTGCTTCATAAGTTCCGCTGGCAGCAGTAACAACTTTAACCTTAACTCCAGTTTCTTTCTCATAATCTGCTGCTATAGCCTTATATGTGTCTGCAATTTCAGGTTTAAAGTTTAAAAAATAAATTTCCTTGGCTGAAGAAGTCTTGCCACTGCCCCCGCTGCTGCTTGTGCAACCAACTAATAGAGTTGAACCAATAGCTACAGATAAAACTGCGCTAAGTAATCTTTTTTTCATGTAAACCCCTCTCCTTGCTAATAATCTTTGTTGGTACCGTTATCGGTAACGTTATCGGTACCGTTTACAGCAACCACAATTTGATAATATCATATTGACAATAAATTTACAATACATATTTTAATATTTTTTATAATTATGTGAATTTTTAAACTATATAGTTTTGGTGATGAAAAATCTCTATGAACCTACTTTAAATAGTCTTAAGTATATTTATTTGGGCTATTTACCTTAAGATGTACGGGCTATAATGATATTCCAATTGACAATAAATAATTTTAAGCATATAATTTCACTGTTCCAAAATAATACATATCATAATTTTATAAAATAAAGGAGATTAGGATGTCTGAAAAATTATTGAATGAACATATTTGTTTAAAGGAATATATATCAGAAAAAGACTATGATGAATTGGCTGAACTTAGCAATTTATGTTACTTAAATGACTCTATCAATTTGAAATTGGAGCTGGAATATAAATTAGATTTATACAAAAATCAAAATAAATCTTATAATAAGATTAATGAATTTTTTTATTACTCAAACGAAAATTTAATATCCTATCTTGGAATTTCAAGTTTCAACGATAATGTAGCAGAAATCAACGGAATGACTCATCCAGATTGGAGAAGAAAAGGCATATTTAAAAAAATGATTCAATTTGCAATAAATGAATGCACTAATAGAAATTTTTCTAATATTCTATTGCTTTCAGATTTTAAATCAGTATCTGGAATTAATTTCATAGAGTCCATCGGTGGAAAATATGATTTTTCAGAATATAGAATGAAGCTTAACGAAAAAATTTCTTTAAATGAAATAGGTCCTGTAAGCCTAAGAAAAGCTGAAAAATCAGATAATAGAGAGATAGCTAAGCAAAATGAAATTTTTTTTGGTGGTGGAGATGAATCTGATATTTTTAATCAAATAACTTATATGATAGAACTTAATGAAACCACAATAGGAAAGATAAAGGTAGAATTTAACCATGGATCCGCTTTCATATTTGGTTTTGGTATACTACCAGATTATAGAGGTAAAGGTTATGGCAAAGCTGCTTTAAAGCAAACTATTTCTCTAATACAAGAAAAAAGTATAAGCGAAATAGAATTAGATGTAGAAACTAAAAATGATCGAGCCCTTAATTTGTATACTTCCTGTGGTTTCGAAAAGAAATCTGCCATGAATTACTATAACATATAGCGCGTCAGCACTTTATTGGCTTTTTTTCTCTTAAAAACAAAAAAACACTTAGCTTCATGCTAAATGTTCTAACTCTCCAAAAAAATTAAAATGGCTCCGCGAAGAGGGCTCGAACCTCCAACCCTTCGGTTAACAGCCGAATGCTCCACCATTGAGCTATCGCGGAATACCAACCTGGCAACGTCCTACCCTTCCACCCAGTCACCCGGGCAGTACTCTCGGCGATACAGCGTTTAACCATCGTGTTCGGAATGGGAACGGGTGTAGCAGCTGTTCCATAATCACCAGATAAAG
>NZ_JACTOJ010000037.1:0-27748 GCF_032335695.1 Clostridium sp. 19966 | reverse complement strand
AAATTCTTCTGTATATTGTTTTTGACCTCTAGCCATCATAACACTTCCTTCTCTTTTCTTTATTTTAAAGTGTTCGGCTTTCTGTGTCTACAATATTATACTAACACCACTAGTTGAACATTAACATAAGATGTATTTAAATAAAAGAAATTGAAGAATATAAATCAAAGTTAGCTAGGTTGAACATTAACATAAGATGTATTTAAATCATGATTAAAAACGGCAAACCTTGTGCCTGTGAAGCGTTGAACATTAACATAAGATGTATTTAAATTGTATACGTGTTTCAAACTTTTTGATTAAACAGCTAGTTGAACATTAACATAAGATGTATTTAAATTTGACAAATGGAACAGCTTTTTCAAATATAGATACTGTTGAACATTAACATAAGATGTATTTAAATAATATAGATACTATATCTTTTGTGCTCTTACTTAGTTGAATATTAACATAAGATGTATTTAAATTAGATATGAAAGTAAAATTAGACGTATACAAAATAGGTTGAACATTAACATAAGATGTATTTAAATAAGCCCAAAGAATATATTCCTTTAGCTGTAATAAGTTGAACATTAACATAAGATGTATTTAAATTGATATGCTCCTTGAGCGTTTTTTCCGTTGATATGTTGAACATTAACATAAGATGTATTTAAATTTAACTACCTGCTGATATTTACCTTGATTGATAAGGTTGAACATTAACATAAGATGTATTTAAATTAAATTACATTGACTGTGCAAGCATCACCAGCACCGTTGAACATTAACATAAGATGTATTTAAATTTTTAGCAAAGTTTTGTTTCATTTTTAATATTTCTTGTTGAACATTAACATAGGATGTATTTAAATTTGTATATTCAAGAGCTCTTTCAATGTGTGTCTCAGTTGAACATTAACATAGGATGTATTTAAATCATGCTTTAAATTTTTTAATCCTAGCAATGGAATTATTTTTCCCAATGACTAGGTCTCAGTATTCTTTCAGGTAGCTTTGTGTGAGCATTACCCTTAGCTGAATTTATTTGAGCCTGCGTAAGAAAAATGCTTCTAGAAAGATCAGCGTCTCTAATATCAGCATCCCTCATGTCTGAGCCGATGAAATCAGCTCCATTTAAAGTATTTCCGTTAAGCCTTGCAGCAATGAGCAGGGTACCTCTCAAATCAGCACCTATAAGTTTTGTCTTTCTTAAGTCAGCACCTAAATAATCAAATCTTTTACCTCTTTCGCTATTTTTTAAATTCACGCTTTTTATAGCCTTAGCACGAACATACTCACTAGCGGCTTTAAGTATTGGATTAACCTTTTCTCTATGAGCCTCTAAATTTAAACCAAGCAAAGCTTCAGCATCAAGCAGGGTAAGCTTTTCTGTGGCTTCTATAAGCCTTTTTATTTCTTCTTTGGCTGATTTATCCTCCTGAATATTAAAGGCTTCAGTAAGGTACCAAAGCATCTCTTGAAGCTGCCTCATAACTAAAAAGGAGTCAAACATGAGAGCAGCATCTGGTAGGTCTCTCCAGCTTATACCCTTGAAGGTAAGCTGAGAAAGCTTTTGACCAGCTCCAAAGCAGTCATAAGCAGTGCAGCCCTTAAGTCCCTTTGCTATAAGAGTTTTATGCACAGCGCAGGTGAAATTCTCTTTAAGATTTTTGCAGGGGTTGCCTGCTTCCTTGTTTTGAGGAAAGCCTTCGGAGGAAGAAAAATAGAGGGCAACGCAGCAAAGCCCAAAGCAGTTCTTGCAGTCCACTCTAAATTCTTCAGTATTTTTATAAAATGGATGTTCCATGATTATTACCTCGTATTGTAAAAAAATAAGTTCAAATACTATATTACTTATAGTTTTGAGGGAAAGCAATAAAATGGTATAAGGTCTTAATGTGAAATTTTCTTTTTGGACCGAGTTTGCATAAATATTTTAGCCATATTTTCTTCATGTGTCATATAGATATGTACTAGCTTATAGCTATATTTTATAAAAACAATAGATATAATATAGATAAAGTAGCAATTCATTTATTTGCACCTCATTTCATTTTGTTAAAATACATTTTATACATTTAATGATTATTAGAATATTTTATTATAAAAAATTTTAAGCTTATGTGATTAAAAGAAATTTTTTTGTAAATAATACTATATAAGTGATATTTAAGCGCTGAAGTAATAACATTTGATGTATTTAAAGATATTTTCTTTAGTTAGTTGGCTAGAAAATTAATATTTAACATTTGATGTAAACTATCTTTACCACGATAAAGCTTATTTATACTCAATATTATCTTTTGTTACGGTGTAACTTATGAGAGACGATTTAAAAATATATAGTTAAAAAAGAAGGATTTCATATATGATTACAGAATATAAAAAATATGTATAAATATATATAAATATATATAAATAATATTATTTTACAATATAATTTGCAGTAAATTGTAAAGGAGGCAAAATATTTGAAGGTTTATGAACTGAAATTAAAAGTATATGCTTGTAGAGACATTAAGAGTGAAGATTCATTATCATGTGTATCAGAGCTTATAGATAAAAGCTTTCTAAAAAATCCAAGGTTTGTGAAATTTCATGAAGAAAACAAATACAAGAATTATGTACATAACAGCTTGTATCCAATAGAAGAAAGCAAGCTTTATAAAGCTGGTAACATATATGCGGTAATAATTAGAACTGTGGAGGAAGAACTGGCAGAGCACTTTCAAAAGGTACTAGTAAATGAGTATACTGAAGCATTGAAAGCCTTAACTATAGAAAAAAAGCTTATTCCTCAAAGGTATATAGAAAAAATCTACAGTCTAACACCTGCTATAGCAAAGTTCCAAGGTGGGTACTGGAGAGGCGTTGAAAACTTAGAAAGCTTTGAAAAGAGACTCAGAGAAAATTTAATTAAGAAATATAACTCATATTTTAACACAAAGCTTAAAGAAGACTTTGAGCTATTTACTTTTACTAAATTTGATAATCCAATGCCAATAGTCTGCAAGTATAAAAATATAAAGCTGTTAGGGGATAAATTAACTTTGTCTGTAGCTGAAAATGAAACCGCACAGCAGTTAGCTTATTTTGCACTGGGAAGCGGCATCTTAGAGATGAACTCTAGGGGCTTTGGCTATGTCAATTTTAAATGGCTTTAAGGAGGTGAAACTATGCTTAAGGATTGCTTAGAGATATTTAATAGGCTGTATGGATCTACAATCGAAGATAGAATTATAGAAAATTATAAATTAGTAGAAGGCAGCTATGTTTTAGTAGATGAAAAAGGTGACTATGATGTTCTTGAAGTGTCCAAAAATGATGATAAGGTAGACCATAGATATAATGAATTTGCTAAGCTTGATTACCTATCAAAATTAGTAGATATGAATAAACCCATAGATTCCAAAAAGGTCATACACAGCAATAATTATTTATCTTTTTTTATTAAAAAGGATAATGTTAATAAAGAAAAGCTCAAAGAAGAGATCATTGATAATTACTATAAAATATTATCAGACCCTAGGGAGAAATATAATAAAGATAAAGAAAAGCTAAAGATGTATGAAGCTATAGAAAGTAAATATGGAAAGGCTGATGCAGAAAAGCTTGAAAAAAATAAAAAGTGGATAAAAGAAAATATATATACAGTTTTGTCAGAGGTTAAAAAAGATAAAAACTATTTAAAAGTATTTTTTGCTTCAAGTCTTTCTTTATACAAACAGGAAAGTGAAAAATATGTAATTCCTAATATATACAACAATACTCAATATAATGTGCAGGTGGAAAATGAAACTCTAGGATTACCTAATGACAATTTAGGACTTAACTCGAAAAAGCCATATCTTGAACAAAAAACTCGTAAAAATATAAGACCGTATTTAATCTCTGAAAAGGAAGTTATGCTTCAAAAACAATTTTTTGACTATCTAATGAATTTTGCTTCTCTAGGGAAAACAAATATTTACCTAAATGAGGAAAGAATTTATCGTCTAGCTAATGATGAGAGCATGGAAGAAGATTTCTCTGGATACTTTCTTAGGATACAAAAAGGTAAGGAATTAGAAATAAGAGATTTTGATATAATATCAGGTCTTAAAAATAAAATTATTGGACTTAAGGTGACGCAGGTTATACCAATAGCTTATGGCAAGAGTAAGCCTGTCTTGCACCTAGGTAATATTGATAATATTAAAACTCTTAAAGGTCAAATAAATGAACTTTACTTCAATAAATTTTTGCTGTCAAACTTTTTTACGGAACCTAATGATATAAGACTGAATGATTATGTGGTGAAGGAAAATCTTTTGAAATCAAGAGATGCGTTATTTAGCTGGCTTTATAAGGGGGACACCACAGTAATAAGGCAGCTTTTTAATGATATCTCTCTGAGTTTAATAAAGAATTCTATCACTAATGATTACATTATAAAAGCAAAGGAACAGTTTAATTTAAGATATGCTATATTAAATTATTTTGGAGGTAAGAAAGCTATGGGTGATATTTTTAAAGGAATTGCAGATAGTCTAAGAATAAAGTCTAATGCAGATAAAACAGATCAGATTACTTCTGACGAGGAATATTATTTTGCAGTAGGTCAAATAGTAAGCTATTTGATATCACTAAACAAATCAAGTAGAAAAATGCATTCTTTGATAAATCCTGTTTTAAATTGCAAGACCAATGATAAGCTTAAGCATGAAATAAAGGTTTTATTTATGAAGTATAACTATGCTATAAGAAAAGACAATCCAAGATTCAATAACTTAAAATGTATGCTTTTAGGCTACGTGCCAGAAGGAAAAATCGATACCGATATTTTACTTGGAGGTTATTTATATTCTAATTTGATATATGAAAAAAGCAAAGGAACTGATGTGAGTAATGAAATAGAGGAGGATAAGGAAAATGAATAAAAGAGTTTATGGAGTAATAGGAATAAAATCAATAATGGCAAATTGGAATGCTGATTTTAGCGGAAATCCAAAATCAATATCCACAGGAGAGATTTTCGGAAGTGATAAGGCTTTAAAATATCCAATGAAAAAGATGTGGGAAGAGCAGGGAGAAGCTGTTTTGTACGTAAAATCCTTAAAGCTTGAACCAGATAAAAAAGAAGGAATAAAGGTTAGACCAAAATCACTAAAAGAAAGATACGAAGAGATATTTCAAGTTAAAGATCTTAAAAATGAAAAGGATAATAAGCAAGTGCTTACAAATCTGTTTAAAGCTATAGATGTGAAGAGCTTTGGAGCCACCTTTGCAGAAGAAGGAAACAATATATCTATAACAGGTGCGGTTCAAATAGGACAGGGATTTAATAAATATGCTGATGCCACTGTGGAAGAGCAGAATATATTATCACCCTTTAGAGTAGAAAATGAAAAAAATAAAAAAGATGATGAGGAAGCAAATTTTACTACCTTGGGAACAAAAATAGTAAGCAGTGAGGCGCATTATTTCTATCCCTTCGTAATAACTCCTTCTGTATACAATAACTATGCAAAGCTTGGAGTTACAGAGGGATACACTGAGGAGGACTATAAAAAGTTTAAGGAAGCAGCCTTAGTTTCAGCTACAGCCTTTAATACTAATGCGAAGCTTGGCTGTGAGAATGAGTTCAGCATTTTTATTGAAACAGATATAGATTTATATCTTCCAGATTTAGCACAGTACATAAGCTTTGAGAAAGCAGAGGGAAAAGACAGAATTGTCTTAGCTGATGATGCAGCTGAGCTTATAAATACTCTTTCAGGTAAAATAAAAAGTATAGAAATATATTACAATCCAATAAAAACGGAATTAAATAAGAATATAGAAAAAGCAAAATATTTTAATATTTTTACAAGGGAAGTGCTTTAAGCCATGAAAGCTTTAAAGTTTAACTTAAGCGGAAAAACAGCTTTTTTTAAGAAACCGGATGTTAATACTTATTTATATTTTACCTATGGCTGCATTCATAAGATCGCTGTGTTAGGTATCCTAGGTTCTGTGCTTGGCTTAGAAGGGTACAATCAGCAGGAAGATAAGGAATATCCAGATTTTTACGCAGAACTTTCAGCCTTAAAAATAGCTATAGTACCTAAAAACAGCAGAGGATACATACCTAAAAAGGTTCAGATTTTTAATAATTCTGTTGGGTATGCTTCTCAAGAAGAAGGCGGAAATCTTATTGTTAAAGAGCAGTGGCTTGAAAGTCCCAGCTGGGATATGTATATATGTCTAGAAGAAAACGTCTGTGGCGAAGCTATAGAGAAAAACTTTTTAAACAGAAGCTTTAAGTATGTACCTTATTTAGGTAAAAACGATCATTTTGCAGATATTAAGGCCGTGCAAATAATTTCTATGGAAGAGGCTAAGGATTTTTCAAGAGTTGATAGTTTATTTCTTAAAAAACACTTTGAATTTTTACCAGAAGTGCAGGAAGAGGTTGGACTTTTCACTGAGCTTCCAGAGGATAAGTGGAAGTATGAAGAAAAGCTGCCAATTTCACTTCAAGAGCTTACAAATCAATATATAACTGAAAGCTTTGTATTTACTAATATGAGGGTAGGTTTAAAGGAACCCTATAAGCTTTATACTTATGAAGATAAAGTAGTATTCTTCTTTTAAGGCAGGTGGAAAAATGTATTTTGATGCAGTAAAGCTATTTCCTGTAGAGGAGAAGCTTAAAAATCTTCAAAACATATATGCACATACCAAGGAAAATCATAAGGAAAAGTTAAAGGAGCATATGGATTTAGTTTATGCTTACTTTTTAAAGCTTTGTAAAGAAAAGCAGCTGGATAATGTATTTGTAAATTTTGAGGAAGCCTTCTTCAAAGAAGAAAAAAGCGAGATAGTGGATATTTGGAAGGAAATGTTTTGTAATGCTATCTATATGCATGATTTGGGAAAAATAAATGCAAATTTTCAATGCTTGAAAATGGGAAATGGTGAGTTTAAAACTACTGCTCAAAGTGATTCAAAACATTCCATGCTGTCGGTATGTATATACTTTGATTATTATATTGATAAAATTAAAAATATTAAAGGAGAGGACTTCAGGTCTCTTCTCACCTTTCTTTTTTTGAACTCCTATATCATATCTAAGCATCATGGTTCCCTGGACGATTTTTCAGCATTTCATGAGACTCTTAAAAATAAATATTCAAATTATATTGAAGACAATTCTCTGTATAATGAGTGCTATGATGGCTTTAGCATAATTGGGAGGTTTAACATAGACATAAAGAACTTGTGGAAAAAGTGTAATTTTAATTCAAAGGAGTTATACGATAAGGGTAGTTGGAGAAGCATAGATTTATTTATATACACAAGATTTCTTTTTTCACTGCTGGTAGCAAGCGATTTTTATTCTACATCTGAGTACAGCAATGGAACTAAGATAAAGAGCTTTGGAGCTATAGGAGATGTTGATAAATTTTATTTCGTTTTTAAAAAGCAGAAGCTATATAAGGATATCATTAGGCATAAGGAGGCTGTTGAAGGAAAAGGAAAAAGCCCCTTTGAAGAAAAAAATATAAATAGGCTTAGAAGTGAAATGTTTTTGGAGGCTGAAAATAATCTTGAGAAAAATTATGATAAAAACATGTTTTACTTGGAAGCACCAACTGGCTCTGGCAAAACCAATACTTCAATTAATTTAGCTTTTCAGCTTTTGAAGAAAGATAAAGCCCTTAACAAGATATTTTATATATTTCCATTTAATACCTTGGCTGAGCAGACTAAAAAATCCCTAGATGGTATTTTTGAAGAAAATGAGCATATGAAAAATGAAATAGCTGTGATCAATTCAATAACTCCCATTGAGGTCATCGATGCAAAGGAAAACAATCATGAAATCAGGGAAAAAGCTATAAACATAAAAATTGACTATGAGAAGGCATTTTTAGACAGACAGTTTTTGCACTATCCTATAGTTTTAACCACTCATATAAACCTTTTTTCTCACCTATTTGGCGTGAGCAGAGAAGAGGTGTTCACCTTTGCGCATATAGCTAACAGCGTAATCATATTGGATGAAATTCAAAGCTATAAGAATAGCATTTGGAAGGAAATCATCACTTTTTTAAATAAGTATGCTAAGCTGCTTAATTTAAAGGTGATTATAATGTCTGCCACTCTTCCAAGGCTGGATAGGCTTATTGATTGTGAAAAAAGCTTTGTGGATCTTATCGAAAATAGAAGCTATTACTTTGAAAATCCTTTGTTTAAAAACAGAGTGCAGCTTGATTTTTCCCTTTTGGTCTATAAGAAAGCTGAGATATTAGAAAAGCTAACAGAAAAGGTAACAGCTTCAGCAAAAGAAATGGAAGGTAACATACTTGTAGAGTTCATTAACAAAAATCGAGCAATGGACTTTTATAAGAGCATGGAAAAAATTAATATTGAGGAAAAGCTTAATAAAAAAGTTCACCTTATAACAGGTGATGACAACAAAGCAGAAAGAAGCAAAATAATAAAACAGGTAAAAAGTGAAAAGAATATAATTCTTATCGCCACACAAGTTATTGAAGCTGGTGTGGATATAGATATGGACAGAGGCTTTAAGGATATTTCCATTCTAGATGCGGAAGAACAATTTTTAGGAAGAATAAATCGTTCTTGCTCTAAACCAGACTCAAGAGTTTATTTTTTTAATTTAGATGAAGCGTCAAATGTCTATAAAAAAGACTATAGAAAAGATAAAAGCTTAACTTTATTGGAGGAAGGAATTAGAGAAATCTTAAAGGCAAAAGATTTTTCAAGCTTTTATGATGCAGTTATGGATAGACTGGAAAAGGAAGCAGACGGTGAAAGCATAGGTAATATAAATGAATTCAGAGAGGATACCTTGAATAAGCTTAAGTACGAGAAAATATATGAGAGAATGAAGCTTATTGATGAGGAAAAGAAATATACAATTTTCCTTAACAGAACTATTGAATTGGAGGATGGAAGAAGCCTAGAAGGAAAGACAGTATGGGAAAACTATGAAAAGCTATTAATGAATTCTGAAATGCCTTATGCTGAAAGAAAAGTTAAGCTATCTAATGTTCAGGAGCAGATGGACTACTTTACTTATAATGTTGATAAGATAGCACCTAGATACAATGGAATAATCGGCAATATTTTTTATATTGAAGATGGTGAAGAATATTTAACTGATGGAAAATTCGATAGGAAAAAATACAGGGAAGGTAATGGAGGTTCTATGCTATGAAGGTTACCGGAACAATAATAAATTATTATTTTCATTGCAAAAGGCAATGCTGGCTTCATGGAAATAGGCTAAACTTAGAGGATAATAGCGAAGATGTGAGGATAGGAAAGGTGCTTCATGAACTTAAATATGAGGGTAAAAAGAATAGTGAAGTATCTATAGATAATGTGAAAATTGATAAGCTTACTGAAGAATATCTTATAGAAATGAAAAAATCTGATGCAGATACGGAAGCCACCAAGTGGCAGACTCTATTATATCTAAAAATCTTAAAGAACAAGGGAGTAGAGAAAAAGGGCAAGATTGAATACGTGGAAAAAAATAAGCAAAATAATAAAACAGTAATAGTTGAGCTTACAGAAGAGGATGAAAGAAGGCTTGAAGTACTTATGGAGGAGATAATGGAATTTATGCAGGAAGAAAAACCTCCAATAGCAGAGTTTAAACCAAAATGTAAGAAATGTGCTTATTTTGAATATTGCTTTATTTAAAGAAGCTAGGAGGGATTATTACGGGAAAAAATACAAGATTTATTATGTCTAATGGAGAATTAAGCAGAAAAGATAACTCAATAGTCTTCCGAAATGCCAAGGGAAATATATACTTGCCAATAGAAGCAACCAGAGAGCTTTACTGCTTAGGAGAGGTTTCTTTTAATACGAAATTTTTAGATTTTATAGCTAAAGCAGGTATTGTACTACATGTATTTAATTATTATCAGCAATATAGTGGCACGTATTATCCAAAGGAGTACTTAGTAAGCGGAAATCTTGTGATTAAACAAGCTAAGACCTTTATGGATAGCAGAATAGAGGTGGCAAAGGCGTTTGTAAGAGGTATAGCTGTTAATATTCATGAAGTTTTATATCATTATTATAAGCATGATAAAAAAGAGCTAAAGGAATATCTAGACTGGCTAAAAAGAGACATGCCAACACTTTTGGACAAGCAAAGTGATATAAAACATGTTCTCTTTATAGAAGGTCAAATATGGATGAAATTTTATGAAAGCTTCAAATATTTTTTACCTGAAGATTTTGTAATGAATAAGAGAGTTAAAAGGCCACCAGATAATCCTATAAACGCATTAATTTCCTTTGGTAACTCTATTTTGTATACTAGAACCATATCACAAATTTATAATACTCATTTAGATCAATCCATAAGCTTTTTGCATGAACCAAGTGAAGGCAGGTTCTCCTTGTGTCTTGATTTATCGGAGGCCTTTAAGCCCGCAATAGTTTATAAAACTATTTTTGAGTTGGTGAATAATAGAAGAATACAAGTAGCAAAGCATTTTGATAAAAAGCTTAACTATTGTCTGCTCAATGAGGCAGGTAAAAAAATCTTTGTGGAAGCATTAGAGGAAAGGTTTGATAATGTTTTTACTCATCCAATTTTAAAGCGCAAAATAAGTTATGAAAATGCAATTAAGTACGATGGATATAAATTAATAAAACTGTTTGTAGAAGGAAAAGAATTTAAACCTTTTAGCCTTAAGGAGATGATGTAATGCCTAAAAATCTTAACTATAACTATGCATTTGTTTTTTATGATGTGAATGAAAAAAGAGTTAATAGGGTATTTAAGGTTTGCAAAAAATATTTTAAGCATCACCAAAAATCTATTTTTAGAGGAAATATAACTCCAGCAAACTTGATTAAGCTTCGCGCTGATTTGAAAAAAGAGATAAATCCAAATGAAGATTTTATATCTATAATTAAATTTATGAGCGAGGCAAGCTTTGAGGAAGAGACCTTAGGAAAGAATTATAAGGACAGCGAAGCCTTAATATTATAGTTTTTACCAACCTATTTTATAGTAGTAAGGTACATAAGCCATTGGAAAATCAAGCTTGCATTAAGTTTATATAAAATTATATAATTAAAATCAAGCAGGTTGGTAAAAAATAATACAAAGTATTGTAATTCAAGCTTTTAGCTTAAATTACGATATTAAAGAATGGCTATTTTTCATTACTGAAGATATAACATAAGATGTATTTAAATCGGATTTGCTAAGGAAATTGGTAGGTGGAATGATGTCTGAAGATATAACATAAGATGTATTTAAATACGTTATTAACTGCATCAATTAAGTTATCTATGGCTGAAGATATAACATAAGATGTATTTAAATGAAGAAAATGTATCCGATTTTAAGGAACTATATACTGAAGATATAACATAAGATGTATTTAAATAAATTTACAGCACCGCCTAACAGATGTCCGGCTACCTGAAGATATAACATAAGATGTATTTAAATCAGCTTGGAGATAAATTAAGCATTGAAACTGCCTTACTGAAGATATAACATAAGATGTATTTAAATTGAATACAATAATCAATCTATTTATAGAGACATCCAGCTGAAGATATAACATAAGATGTATTTAAATCCTACTTTCTCTTAGAGATAACATAGTTTATGTACTGAAGATATAACATAAGATGTATTTAAATCAATGTATTCAAATTGATAAAAATAAAATATCAGCTGAAGATATAACATAAGATGTATTTAAATAAAATTAAGCATCCATCTCTTTTTGATGGGGATATGCTGAAGATATAACATAAGATGTATTTAAATAGGCAGAAAAAAAATTGTAGCCAAAGTAGAATTGTACTGAAGATATAACATAAGATGTATTTAAATAAGGAGCCTAAGGCAATAACCCCTGATGAAGATAACTGAAGATATAACATAAGATGTATTTAAATTGCTGCAGATACCTATAAGTGTTTATATCTGTAGACTGAAGATATAACATAAGATGTATTTAAATCTGTCTCACCTCCTTAAAGCAAAATAAAAAAAGCGTCTGAAGATATAACATAAGATGTATTTAAATTTATTGGTATAATGCTAACTCTTAAAACTTCTGCTACTGAAGATATAACATAAGATGTATTTAAATTTTAACATGAATCCGTAACAATCAAATTCTATAACGCCTGAAGATATAACATAAGATGTATTTAAATTATTATTTGAGAAGTAAAGCGGATTACTTAGAAGCTGAAGATATAACATAAGATGTATTTAAATTTAAGAACTTCTTGTTTATCCGCCGATCCACCCAACTGAAGATATAACATAAGATGTATTTAAATCAGGACCATATCTTGCAATAGAGACTTGATCGTTAGGCTGAAGATATAACATAAGATGTATTTAAATTGTCTTTAAAGCTTGTCCTTAATCTCCGTCTATTCACTGAAGATATAACATAAGATGTATTTAAATGCATTAGGGTTAGGATTACGAGATAAGCAAACTTTAACTGAAGATATAACATAAGATGTATTTAAATTCATATGCTTTTCGGCTATAAGGAGTCATTGCAATCTGAAGATATAACATAAGATGTATTTAAATAGGTGTTTGATGCATAGAACATAGATTGGTACATTCTGAAGATATAACATAAAATGTATTTAAATGATAAAGCCATATATATATTCATAAGGCATTTTACCTGAAGATGTAACATAAGATGTATTTAATTGAGGCTGCCTTGAACATAAACCGTCTACTTATAAACTGAAGATATAAGATGCTCTATTAATGTATTACAGTATTTTACCGAGCACAATCAAGCAAAAACAGTTATAGAAATATGTAAATTATGTAAAAAATATTCGAAAAATATTATAAGGATGTGATTCATATGTTTTTTAAGCGTAAAAGAAAGTCTCTATTCCCTACCTTAATGGCATTAACAATTATATCAACTGGTATAATAACCGTGCTGAAGAATTAATAAATCATATGAACCTTTCCTTCGCTATTTATATACTATATAAAGTGAAAGAGAGGGATTTTTGTGGAATTAGATAGAACAAAATTTAAACCCAAAACTGATGAGGTAAAAAAGGTAGAAAGCTCAGATGAAAACACAATCATTAAGCGCCCTAGCCCCACAGAACTAATGAAAGAATCCTCTAAGCTTCTATTTAGGATACCGGCATTTTTAAGTCATCCAAGCAGATTAAATCCAGTGCAGCAGGAATTTGTAGATGCAATAATAAAAGAAATAAGAAATGCTCTGCTTTTCCCAAGAACTCTTCCTATAAGTGAGCAGTATCCAGAAACACCATTAACCAATATCAGAAGAATGATCTATTCCAGTTATGGAATGGTATCACTCAATCTTAGACAAAGATATGTAAATGTTATAAAAAATAATCTAAATGAACCTATAGGACAAGAAACCTGGGAAGGAAGTCCATTTGCTCAAATTGAGCCTGCTATGGCTTATCAATATGGGCTGCCGCTTTTATTGATACGAGAAACAGGAGTGGAGCAGACTGGAATTTGGTCTTTTGGAATAGGTCCATTTTTAATATTAGAGTGGGATTCTACCGCAGCAAACCCTATTGAAACCTTTTTTTCAAGGAACGATTGGAAATCTATCTTTGAGAATTGGGTAGGTCAGGTAAGGACGGGCTACTACCTTCAGACACAGCCGGAATTTCAGTACGCATGCTTTAACAAAGAATTTAGATAACCAAAAAGCTTGAACAATATTTTTAATATTGCTCAGGCTTTTTAATTTATGATTTAAGACATCCATTCAGTTTGGAAAACTTTATGTTAGCGTAATTTTAAAATATATGAAAATTGTAAAAAATGTATTTTAAAAAATATTTTTGTATAAAATAAACGATAATTTAAAATTTTATATATTATTAGCGTTTTTTGTAAGCAATTGAAGAAGTATTGTAGTAAAATTATTATTATATAAATAATAATGATAACGCTCATGCTTCTTTTGGGGGGATTATTTTGCAGAATATAAGGTTTTGTGATGAATTGAATGATTTTGCTTTTATTGCTGTAAAGAATAATATAGTCGCTAAGGTAAACCAACATTTCATCCAAATGACTCAGTACAAGACTAAAGAGTTATTAAATAAAGATATAAATGATATATTTAGAAGCTTAAGAATAGGGCCGAATTTTAACTGTGAAGAAACAGAAGATAATAATGGATATTTCATATTCACCAAATATTTAGAGGTGAAGTTTGTGGATATAAAAATTACATATCAAAATGAATTAATTATATATAGCTTTGTTGAAAAAACAAAGTCTAATTTTAATGGTATAGTCTCTTTTACTGATTCGGTAAGTAAAAATGAACATTGTGGAATGGGAATTTATAGTTTTCCGGATAATATACTTCTTAAGGCTAATGATAAGTTCCTCAGTTTTTTTGACGAACCCTTTAATAAAAAGAAAAATACTATAGGATTAGGCATAAAGCATACCTTGAACGGAGTTAAAGAAGCTATATATAGTGATATGTTTAAGAAAGTTATAAGCACAGGGAAGAATGTTAATATTGATGAATATAAGTATGACGGGTTGAGGAGAGGAACAACCTATTGGAAGATATCCTTAATTCCTATTTATGAAGGAAGTAATATAGAATATTGTGTGGCTATTACTGAGGATATAACCGATCAGGTACTTAGAAGAAAAAGGATAGAAGAGCAAAATTTAATCATAAAGCAGCAAAATGAAAAATTGAAGCTGCAGGCTACACTGTTAGAGATGTCTAGAGAAGCTATTTTTGCATGGAATATAGATGGAACTATTGTCTATTGGAATAAGGGAGCAGAAATAATGTATGGATACACCAGTGGAGAAGCCTTGGGATCCGTATGTCATGATTTATTAAAAAGTGTACTTATGCAGGATTTTAAGAAAATTAAAGCACAGGTGCTTCAGGATGGATTTTGGAGCGGAGAGATACAGCATACTACAAAGGACGGAAGAGCACTTGTTGTTCAGGCTATGCATCAAATGATTATGGATGAAGACGGAAATAAGATGATACTGCAGACCAACAAAAATATTACTGAAACAATAATTGAAAGAAAATTGATGGAAGAACAAAGTAAAAAGCTGGAGGCAACTATAGAAAGTGTGGGAGATATTCTGACTATAATTGATAAGGATGAACGCTTTTTAACGCAGAGTAAAACAGAAAAAAGCTATTTTGAACCTAATGGTTTTACTTTAAGTGATAGGTATAATAAGGCGGAGTACTTCGATTTTAAGGGGAATAGATTAAAAAAAGAAGAACTGTGTGAATATAGAGTGCTTAATGGAGAAAAGGTTAGAGAATTAGCTTTTAAGAAGAAAGAAAAGGGAAAAGAGTACTATTATATTACAAAAGGTGTGCCAGTATTGGACTCTAAAGGTGAGGTGGAGCTTGGAGTTTTTATGACTATGGATATAACTGATTTAATGTTGAAGGAACAAAAGATCAGGGCTCAGAATACTCTTTTAGAGGCAATTATTAGAAGTATGCGTGAATCAGTGTATATCTATGATAGCAACGGAAATTATTTAATAAAAAAAGTAAGTGATGATAAAAGTCTTGCAGAAGCTTACGACAGGTTTCAAGAATATTTTGATATGCCGGAAGCCTTTGATTTTAATGAGAATGAGATAACCTTTGAAGAAAATGTAAGTTCAGAAGTATTAAGGGGAAGGACGGTGAAGGATGAAATATTAAAGTATGAGAAAAATGGACAGTATTCTTATAGTGTGGTAAGCGGTGTACCAGTTTATGATGAGAATAATAAACTTATTTATGGAATTACAAGCACTCGGGATATAACGGATATTGTAAGAAACCAGGAAGTGCTAAAAGATACTCAAGACAAATTGCTTGCGGTTGAGAGAGAAAATAATGAAACTTTAAAAAAGGCACTGGAGATGAAGGATGAATTTTTATCTTTAATTTCCCATGAGTTTAGGACTCCTCTTAATGTAATTAATTCTGCAGTTCAATCTATAGAATATTTTCACAAAAAGGATTTGCCGGATAGAGTTAATAATTATTTAAGAATGATAAAGCAGAATACCTTCAGACAGCTAAGGCTGGTAAATAATCTTCTAGATATTACCAGAGCCAATGCTGGCAGCATTAAAATAAACAAGAGAAATTTAGACATAGTATTTTTAACTCAATCTATTGTTGAATCTGTTAAGCCTTATGCTGCACAAAAAAATATCACCATGAATTTTAAATCCTCCTTGAAAAGCAAAATTATTGGTATAGATGATGAAAAATATGAAAGAATACTGTTGAATCTGATATCTAATGCCATTAAATTTACTTCAACCGGTGATTATATAAGCGTAGAACTAACTTATAATGAGGATACAATTTGCCTTGAAGTAAAGGATAATGGCATCGGCATACCAGAGGATAAATTGGATGTAATCTTTGAAAGGTTTGGGCAGGTAGATAGCTCCTTATCACGGCAATCAGAGGGAAGCGGCATAGGCTTATCGTTGGTGAAAAAGTTTGTAGAGGCACTAGGTGGAAGAGTATCTGTAAAAAGTAAGCTTGGCAACGGAAGTACCTTTAGAATATTTATCCCAGATAAAATAATTGATGATAATGAAGAGAACAGGCATGTTGGAGATTTACTGGAAAATCATATTGTACAAAGCATTAATGTAGAGTTTTCAGATATTTATTTATAACAGAATATGTCTGTTACTTGGAAAATGCAATTCCTAATTCCAGTTGGACAGTAAATCTGTTCAACTGTTTTTTTCGTGTATTTATACTCCAAACTTACGTAAATTTAATATTATAAGAGTAGGAGGTGGTTAGTGTGCCTACTGAAATTGATTTGCTGAAAATTGGAAGAATATCTTCAACTATTTCTATAATAATATCTCTGATATTTATATATAGCACTAATGAGTCGCTCCAAATAGAATATGCTAGAGCAAAAGATGAAACCCCTCCTGTGTTTAAGCCGACACCAGCTCAAATAAGTACTGTAGCTTTTTTTATGGCTATTTTCACAAATATGATTAATTACAAAATATCTGTAGCAAGATATGAACAGATAAGAGAAAAACAAGAACAGGGAGATACTACTATTAATATTTCACCTAATATTAAATTTATTTTAGCTACAGGTCTAGCTTTGACTGGTGCCGCTTTAGCATATATCGCTGCAAAAGAAAAATTGGAGTCCGATGTGCAGATAATAATAGCAAGATAAAAGGATGTGTGCCGCTTCCTCTTAATACAGAGTGAAGCGGTTTACTTTTATAGCTTGTTTACAAAATCCATATAGATGTTATACTTTTTAGTATGAGTATAACGACGATATTATTGGGGGAAAAAAATATGAATAGAAATAGTACGAAATCTAATATATTACTGCTTACAGCTGCCTTTATATGGGGGTTTGCCTTTGTGGCACAGAGAGTAGGTATGGACTATATAGGAGCATTCACTTATAATGCTGTAAGGTTTGCCCTTGGAAGCATAGCCATCATACCTATAATCATATTTTTTAAGAAGGATGATGAGAGAGAAATAAAGGTTCCTTCTAATAGGATATACTTATATGGAGTAATAGCAGGAATATTCATATTTGCAGGTTCTTCCCTTCAGCAGGTTGGTCTTATTGGTACTCCAGCAGGGAAAGCTGCATTTATAACTGGTCTTTATATAGTGATAGTGCCAATACTTGGAGTATTCTTAAAACACAAAATAGGGCTTAATTCTTGGATAGGGGCTATAATAGCTGTATTTGGATTATATATTTTGAGTGTTGGAAGCGATTTTTCCATAGCCAATAGCGATTTATTAGAACTGGCAGGGGCTTTTTTCTTTGCGCTTCATATATTAGTCATAGACTACTTTTCAGCCAGAGTTAATTCTATAAAATTAGCTTTTATTCAATATGTTACCTGCTCCATTTTGAGCTTTATTGTGGCCTTCGCTTCTGAGAAGATCGATCTTCAGTCTATTGGAATGGCAGCTATTCCAATAATATACGGAGGAGTTTTTTCCGTAGGTATAGCTTACACTCTTCAAATATTAGGTCAAAAAGGAGCTAAGCCTACTCATGCGGCTATAATATTGAGTATGGAATCAGTATTTGCATCCATAGGTGGCTTCCTTATATTGCAGGAGAATCTTGGAGCGAGAGGACTTGCAGGCTGCGGATTAATGCTTGTGGGAATGATATGCTCACAAATCAATTTTTCAAGAAAAGGGAAGCTTCAGGGACAAGAGAAAAAAAGCGCATAAGCTATAGAAAAGCACAAGAGAATTATGATAAAATATTTATACTAGTCTATGTTTAAAAGGTATAGCGATTTAGGGTTTTTTAGACATAGGCTATTGTATTAATGAGCATTGATGTTTGTTTAAAACACAGAATATTATAAACATTGCTACAATAGCTGGTAAGAGGTGAGAACTTTGGCAGGCAAGAGATATAAAAAATCCTCAGGAAAGTATAAAAAAATCATTAAAAACATACTGCTGTTTATTACAGTTCAAATATTAGTGGCAGGTGCTTTCAGCATACCTATGATATATTATGGACCCTTTGTAAATATAAAAGAGAAAATAGTGACTACTGCTATGGAAACTCTTTCTCATCAGTATCTTGCCACTTGGTTTTTAAGTGACAGCGAAATAAATAAGATAGTTGAAAAGTATAAGGTTCATGATGAAGGAAAAGTTAGTGACGATAAAGCTATAGCGGTGTTTGATTCCAGCATTAAAAAGGATGAGAGTGAAGTCAAATTAGTGGATATAAGCACAAACCAAATAAAAGGCTACATTTTGCTTATATCTAATCCTTCCATGGTATCCATTGCTAGTACTGAACATATGGGGGCTATGGGTACTAAGCTTTTAGACATTATAAAGGAGACAGGGGCGGTAGGCGGAATAAATGCTGGTGGCTTCTCTGACGACAACGGTGTGGGAAACGGAGGAACGCCTATGGGACTTGTTATTTCTAACGGCAAGGTTATATACGGGAAAGAAGGGCAACAATATCAGATAATAGGCTTTAATTCTGACTCTGCTTTGGTACTTGGAAGATATACTCTGGCTCAGGCGAAAGAAAAGAAGATAAGGGATGCAGTATCCTTTGGCCCCTATTTGATTGTGAATGGAGAGCCGATGATAAAGCAGGATATAGGTACCAGCGGCTCCCTAAATCCGAGAACAGTTATAGGTCAGAGAAAGGATGGAACAGTTATAATGCTGGTCATAGATGGCAGACAGGTTAACAGCATAGGGGCGAGTCTCAAGGATGTACAAGATATAATGCTTAGCTATGGAGCCTATAATGCAGCTAATCTTGATGGAGGAGCTTCCACTACCATGGTATATGAAGGAAGGATTATTAATAAACCTTCAAGTCCTGCAGGCCCAAGATATCTGCCTTCTGCTTTTATAATAAAACAGTAAATATAATAGGTTTTAAAAAGTGTTAAAAATCAGCTTGTATTTAAAACGGAAGCTGAATTATATATGGATAAAAGTTTAATAATGATAATATAAATTTAATACATAGCCATTAATTTCAATTTGATGTATTATTATGTGTGAAAGGGAAATATATGAATCATATAGAGCAGGCATTAGAGGAAGCTAATATTGCTTTTGAACTGGGAGAAGTGCCAGTAGGAGCAGTGATTGTAAAAGAAGGAAAAGTTATTTCTAAAGCGCATAATTTGAAGGAAAAAAGCAAGGACGTCACAGCTCATGCTGAAATAATAGCGATAAGAGAAGCAAGCAAAGCCCTAGACAATTGGAGGCTTAAGGATTGCAGCATGTATGTTACCTTGGAGCCTTGTCCTATGTGCATTTCGGCTATAGCTCAGGCTAGAATTAAAGACTTATATATAGGAGCGCCAGATGTGGAAAAAGGAGCTTGCGGATCTATGATAAATTTGGCAGAAGATGAGTATTTTGATTATGCTGTGAATGTCCATTGGTTATATGATGAAAGATGTGGGAATATTCTAAGTGATTTTTTTAAAAAAAAGAGGAAGGAACGTAAGTTATGATAGCAGCCTTTGACTTCAATGAATATAATAAAGGGTTAAGTTATAATAGTTATGATTTTTTTGGATGTCACTTATGTGAAATGTATGGCAAATATGGCGGATTTTTTGCTGTATGGGCCCCTAAAGCTAAAGAGGTAAGAATAGTCGGAACCTTTAATAATTGGGATGGAAAGCATCCTATGCATAGAGATAGGCATGGAGTGTGGACTTTGTTTGTAGAAGGGGTACAAGAAGGACACTACTATATGTATCAGATATTGACAGAGGATAACCAGCAGGTTATGAAGGCAGATCCTTATGGCTTTTATGGTCAGCTGAGACCAGGAAATGCATCAAGAGTTGTAAACTTGGATAGGTATGGCTGGAGAGATCAGGCTTGGATGGAAAGAAGGAAGCACACTAATGTGTATAAAAGTCCTTTGAATATATATGAAGTTCATCCTGGCTCTTGGAAGACTCATGGCTATGAGTATTTCTATAATTTCAGAGAGCTGGGGGATGAGCTGGTAGATTACGTGTATAACATGGGCTATACCCATATAGAGCTGATGCCTCTCACAGAGCACCCTTTAGATGAGTCCTGGGGATATCAGACCATAGGCTACTACTGCCTCACCAGCAGATATGGAACACCGGAAGATTTTATGTATTTTGTAGATAAATGTCACGAAAAGAATATTGGAGTAATAGTGGATTGGGTGCCAGGACATTTTTGCAAGGATGAGCATGGCTTATATAAGTTTGATGGATCACATCTTTATGAAAGCTCCAAGGAGGTCATGAGAGAAAATTATGATTGGGGAACCGCTAATTTTGCCTTCAATAAGCCTCATGTGCACAGCTTTTTGATATCTAACGCTCTCTTTTGGTTCAAAAAATATCATATAGACGGCATAAGAGTGGATGCCGTGGCAAATATGATGTATCTAAATTACGGAAAGAAGCATGGAGCGGGGCTAAAGAACAAATTTGGCGGAGATGAAAATTTGGAGGCCATAAAATTCCTTCAGACTCTCAATGAAGCTGTATTCAGGAATGTTGATAACCCTCTTATGATGGCAGAGGATTCCTCAATAAAAGAAAAAATTACCGCACCTACCTACTTGGGAGGTATAGGTTTTAATTATAAATGGAACATGGGCTGGATGAACGATGTGCTAAGATATATGGAGAAGGATCCTGTATATAGAAAATGGCATCAGGATAGTGTAACCTGCACCATGACTTATACATACACGGAAAACTTTTTACTGCCTCTTTCCCATGATGAGGTGGTCCATGGAAAAAAATCTTTAATAAACAAAATGCCAGGAGACTATTGGCAAAAATTTGCTAATCTCAGAGTCCTTCTTGGATATATGATGGGACATCCAGGCAAAAAGCTTTTATTTATGGGAGGAGAGTTTGGGCAATTTATCGAGTGGAATTGCAAGCAGGGATTGGATTGGCTGCTTTTGGATTATCCCGCTCATAAAAATATGCAGCACTATGTAAAATGCTTAAATCATTTTTATAAAAGTGAAAGAGCTCTTTGGCAGCAGGATCATGAACCTTCAGGCTTTCAGTGGATCGATTATGATAACAAGGAAAAGAGCACTATAAGCTTCATCAGAAGGGGAGATAATGGAGAGTATGCCATAATCATATGTAATTTTACTCCTGTGGTTTATTATGATTTTCCAGTGGGAGTTCCAGAGCTTAAAGGTTACAGAGAAGTGTTTAACAGCGACAGAGAAGAATTTGGCGGCTCTGGGCAAACGGTAGAAGGGGTACTTCAAGCTTTCAGAGAGGGTTTTAAGAGCTTTCCTTACAGTATAAAAACAAAGGTTCCTCCTCTTGGCTTTGTAGTGATAAAACCAGAGTAATAAGGAAATGCTTAAGAGATTTTGGACCTTTAGTTATAGAAATATTATGAGTTTAAATAGCTGATAATAGATAATGTAACTAGAGGTTTTTTATTAAAGCACCATGAAATAAAATTTCTTACAATAAATTATTGACGAAATTTTATTATTGTTTTATGATGAAATTGTAGTTAGAAAATGAAAAGGATGGTGAAAATATGGCTGAGGATTTAAAAAAACTTTGTGCCAAGGAAGCTTTAAAATATATAAAAAATAATTCAATAGTTGGACTGGGCGGAGGAAGCACAATTTCTCATTTAATAAATTATATAAAAGAGGATAGGAATATTAAGGTTAAGGTGGTAACTCCATCAGAAAAAACTAGAATGCTTTGCATAGAAAATGGATTGGAAGTACTGTATACTTCGGACCTAGATAAAGTGGATGTAGCTTTTGATGGCTGTGATGAGGTAGATCATAAGCTTAATGCTTTAAAGAGCGGCGGAGGTATACACACTAAGGAGAAACTCATAGCCAGCATGGCTGAAGAATATGTGCTTTTAGTAGATGAGAGCAAGGTTTCAGAGTCTTTAGCCTTTAAACATCCTGTAGTGCTTGAAATATTGAGAGATGGGTTAAAGTATGTGGAAAAGGAAGTAAGAAAGCTTGGGGGAGAACCGAGCCTTAGAACAAGCACCTCAAAGGATGGCTTTACCATAAGCGATAATGGTAATTTGCTTATGGATGTGAAATTTGAAAAGACTGAAGACATTACAGGGCTTGAAAATAAATTGATGAAAATTAAGGGGGTAATAGATACCTCCCTGTTTGTAAATGTTGTTACCAAGGCGATCGTTATCAGTGAAAGCGGAGTTAGGACTATAGAAGCTATATAATAATTGCTGCATTTTAAAGCAGAGTCATAAAAAAGAAAGGAAGATGGAGCTTATGAAAAATTTGAATTGGGCCATATTAGGGCTTGGAACTATAGCTTCAGAATTTGCAAAGGCCGTAGAAGAATATGAAGGAAAGATTTATGCAGTAGCTTCAAGAAGCCTGGATAAGGCAAAGAAATTTGCTGAAAATTACAAAGTGGAGAAGACTTACGGAAGCTATGAAGAGATGTTTCAGGATGAAAACATAGATGTAGTTTATATAGCCACTCCTCACTCGAATCATTATGAATATATAATGGAGAGCCTTAAGCACAATAAGCATGTACTTTGCGAAAAGGCTATAACCGTAAATGGGAAGCAGCTAAGAGAAATAAATGAACTGGCTAAGAAAAAGAATCTAGTGGTAGCAGAGGCTATGACCATATATCATATGCCTTTATACAAAACAATTCGTCAGCTTATAGACAGCGGAAAGCTTGGAAAAATAAAGATGGTTCAAGTTTCTTTCGGAAGTCTTAAGGAATATGACGTTAATAATAGATTTTTCAGCAAGGATCTAGCAGGAGGGGCCCTTTTAGATATAGGCACTTATGCACTATCCTTTACCAGATATTTTTTATCCAGCCAGCCTGGGGAAGTTCTTACCACAGTGAAAAAATTTGAGACTGGAGTAGATGAGCAGTCAGGAATAATACTTAAAAATGAAGAAGATGAAATGGCAGTGGTATCCTTAACCATGAGAGCAAAGCAGCCTAAGAGAGGAATAGTTGCAGGAGAGCTTGCCTATGTTACAGTGGATAACTTTCCAAGAGCGGATAAAGCAGTGATAACCTATCCGGATGCCACCACAGAGATTATTGAGGCTGGAGAAACCTCAAAGGCTTTGATATACGAAGTAGAGGATATGCATAATTATATAGAAAACAAGGTTCAAGACACTCTAAAGCTATCCTTAGATGTTATGGGAATAATGGATGAGGTAAGAAAGAGCTGGGGAATAAAATATTCTTTTGAATAATTTTGGAATAGAAGTAATTCAAGAGTGCTGCATAATATTGCTTAGCAAGTTTTGCAGCACTCTTATTTTTTATTTAGAAGCTCTTTTTATAGAGTAATAGCATTTCTTTATTATTATGACTACCAAAAGAAGAAAAACAGACACTAAAGCAGTGACACCACCAGGAGCTGCATCTATGTTATAGGATATAAATATTCCAGATAGTATGTCTATAACGCTTATAAATATAGAAAATATGAGGGTTTTTTTGAAGCCTTTATTTATCTGAAGAGCTGTAGCTACAGGAAGAGCTATCATGGAGCCCATAACCAGTACTCCCACAATTCTAATGGAAATGGAGATAGTGGCAGCTACAAGCACTGAAAATATATAATTTATTAAGTTAACTTTTATTCCGGAAGCTCTGGCTCCTTCTTCATCAAATATTAATATTACCAGATGGTTGTACAAAAGGGTTATTACAGCCATAGCAACTATACTTAAAGCAATTACAGTATAAAGATCATTTTTAGTTACAGTAAGTACACTTCCGAATAAGAAGGAATTCACATTTGCATGAATGCTTCCGGAACTCATAATTGTTATAGCAATTCCCACTCCAAGGGCAAGTACTATAGAAAGTATAAGCTCTGCATATCTTTTAAAATAGTTCCTAAGAAATTCAATTAGTATTCCGCATAAGGAGGTAAATACAAAGGCACTCATTATAGGGTTTTGGTTTAGTAAAAGTCCAAGAGCTACTCCTGCCAAAGAAGAGTGTGATAGAGTATCACCTATCATAGAATATCTTCTTAGTACTAGGAACATACCTATACAGGGGCAAAGCACCGATATAAATAAGGAAATTATTATGGCATTTTGCATAAAACTATAATGCAACATGTAGAACACCCGCCTTCTGAAGCTCGCTATATTTATCAGGATAATAAATTTTACCTTTTCCGTCTTGAACATGCAGTATGTAGGAAGAATAGAATAAGGCTGCATCTATGTTATGTTCAATAGATATTATAGTAAGCTTATTGTTTATGTTTAAATCTTTTATGAGAGAGTATATTTCACCCTGACTCTTTACATCTATTCCAGTGGAGGGTTCATCCAGTATCAAAAGCTCAGGACTGCCTATAAGCGCTTTTGCTATGAGTATCTTTTGAAACTGACCTCCAGATAGAGTGCCTACAAGTCTATTTTTATAGGCTTCCATCTTAACCATGGATAAGGAATTGTTAATGACTTCCTTGTCTTTAATTTTAAGTACTTTTCTGGTACTGTTTAGTAATTCATATACCGTCAGCGGGAATTGGGAATTAAAATTCTCAAAGCGCTGAGGAACATAGCCTATTTTTTTAAAATCAGAATGAATACTTCCTTTTTGAGGAAATAATAATTTTAGCAGCATTTTTACAAGAGTGCTCTTTCCACAGCCATTTTCTCCAAGAATAGAAACATAATCCCCATTATTAACGGTAAAATTAAGATCCTCTAAAAGGTAGGTGGGGGAATCACTATATGAAAAATATAAGTTCTTTATTTCAATCATAAAATCATCTCCGAAAAATTTTTTAAAAATCTACATGCAAATCATTTGCATTTAACTCCACATAAGTATATTATATATGTATATGCAAATGATTTGCAACTAAAACATTTGGAGGGTAGTTATAAATGTTAAAAAAATTTATGTCAATTTTACTTGCAGGTGCCACAATTTTTGCATTATCAGCCTGCAGCAAAAAAACTTCAGAAAGTGCCGCAGACAGCTCTAAGCTTCATGTTACGGTTTCTTTTAATGCTATGAGAGATTTAGCAGAAGCCATAGGTAAAGATAAAATAAGTGTAAGAACAATAATTCCAGATGGCACAGAACCCCATGATTTTGAATTAAAACCTAAAGATATAGCTTCTCTTACAGAGGCTAAGGTATTTATATACAATGGTCTTGGTATGGAAACCTGGGCCAGCCAAGCAGTGGAATCTGCTGATAATAAGGCTTTAATATCGGTAGAGGCTTCCAAGGGTGTGAATGCAATAAAAAATACAGATGAAAGCGAAATAAAAGATCATGGTCAATATGATCCCCATGCTTGGCTTAGTATCAGTGCTGCTGAAAAAGAGGCAGAGAACATAAAAAATGCTTTTGAAAAGGCTGATTCTTCAAATAAAGATTTCTATGAAAATAACTATAAGGATTTTAACTCCAGCCTTGAAAGCCTATTAAATGAATATAAGGGCAAATTCGCTTCAGTAAGCAATAAAAATTTTGTTACAGGTCATGCAGCCTTTGCATATCTTTGCAGAGATTTTGGATTAAACCAAGCCAGCGTGGAGGATGTATTTGCAGACGGTGAACCTAGTGCTAAGAAGCTTAAGGAGCTTACGGACTTCTGCAAGGAAAAAGGTATAAAAACTGTATTTGTAGAAGACATGGTAAGCCCTAAGGTATCTCAAACTCTTGCCAATGAAGTAGGAGCAGATGTAAAGCAGATAGCTACTCTTGAAAGCAAGGATGGAGACAAAACCTATATTGAAAGCATGAAAAATAATTTATCCGAGATATATAACAGCATGTCAAAATAATAGGATATGTTTTAAGAGAGTGTTGATACAGGCTTTGATCGCCTAGGCATGGTTTCTTTCAGAACCCATGGAAGAAACTCTAAGGATAATATCAACCTCTTAAAACATATCCTTTCCAACTGAAGGAAATTTTAAATCAGTGTAAAAATCAACACTGATTTAAAACAGGCTGAGAATACTAAAAAATAATTCTTTTTGCCAGCATGAAACGGCTCTGCCAGTAGGAGGTTGTTATGTCTGCAGTTTTTACTACATCGCCGGTTTTGGGGCTGTGGATCATCTGTCCGTTTCCCATATATATTCCTACGTGATCCACTACACCATTTTGACCGAAAGAAAAGAAAACTAAATCCCCAGGCTTCATGTCAGCATAAGAGACTGTAGTGCCCTGGGTGGCTTGCTGAGAGGACACTCTGTTTAAAGTATAACCAGCCTGCTTAAAACAATACTCAGTAAAGCCAGAACAATCAAATCCGCCTTCAGCCAAGGATTCTCCTCCATAAACATAAGGAGTACCCAAAAGTGACTTTGCAGTGGACAATACAATGTTTATTTTTTGCTGAACCATATCCACCTTGAGATATGCAGAGCTGACCCAGCCTATTCTGCCGTCAGAAAGCTGTATCTGTGTCCATCCGCTGGACTGAGAGATAACTTTAACCACGTTGCCCTGCCAAAGCACATGGATAATAGAGTACGTGGTGCCTGGTCCTGAACGAACATTTAACTGAGTAGCATTAACAACTCCAGTTATATTTTGAGCAGAAGCCGTGGAAGCTTGAACAGAAGCAGTATCTGCAGCCTGAACAGTTGTATGAGAAACAAAAGGCATTGTACCGATAACCATGCTACCAAGCAATATTTTTACTGAATTGATTTTCACATCAGAAAATTTTTCTGTTATCAATCTTTTTATTCTTTCATCAAATCCAGTTATATTCTCTTTAAATTTTTCAATAAGCTCAGAAGAAAATTCGCAGGCATTAGGATTAAGTTCTATTATTAAGGAGCAGCCATCATCATTTTCTTCAAGCCTGTAATTCCTGCACAAATCCATAAAAGTATCTCTCCTTTATCATTAGTGGTAATGCTGTTATTATTGACATTAGCATTACAGCTTTTAATTACTGTACTCTTCAAACATAAATCTAACAATTAAATTATTATCAACATTGATTTAAAACATACATTGTTTTTGGAATCTTTCTAAATCATTATATTTATTTGTAAGGCTATGTTTTAAAAGGATGTTGATAAAGGCGTTTTTCGTCTAGCATGGTTTCTTTCAGAACCCATGTAAGTAACTCTAAGGGCCGCTTTGTTATAATTGGCTACCAATTTTATTGCG
>NZ_JACTOJ010000036.1:0-27849 GCF_032335695.1 Clostridium sp. 19966 | reverse complement strand
TCTTATCTGGTGATTATGGAACAGCTGCTACACCCGTTCCCATTCCGAACACGATGGTTAAACGCTGTATCGCCGAGAGTACTGCCCGGGTGACTGGGTGGGAGGGTAGGACGTTGCCAGGTTAAAAGCTACTAAGTTAATTCTTAGTAGCTTTTTTTAGTTTTAACTATAAATATAAAGTACATAAATGTAACAGGAGATGACTTTTAAACAGCAATAAAAATAACTAAAATTTCTATAAATTTTTTAAAGATAATACTTATAACAACATATTAATTTGTATTATTTCAACCATAATAGTATAATCATTTCTATTTATTATATAAAATGTAATAAATTAGGGTTATTTTCTAATACAATATTTCTTCATATAATGATAATATGTAATTGCAGTAAGGGTGAATGTGTTGTTTCAGGAAAAGATAAGTAACACATAATTATTGTGAATTAGTACTAATATTTTCAGATAGATTGCAATACATAGTTTTATTTTGAAATGAGGAATATTCAAATGCCAGGCAATATGAAGATTAGAGCAAGTATATTAGAATGTATTATAATAATATTTTTATTAATATCAATAGTTTCAGCTAATATTTATAGCATAAACATTACATATAAAGAATCAAATTTAGTTATTAAGAAAATGTTCCCAGCTAAAGTGATGTATGAAGAATTATTAACCTCAATAATAAATCAAGAAATAGGAATAAGAGCATATACAATTTCAAAAGATAAGAAATTTTTGGATTCTTATTATTCAACTTCTATGCAGATACAGAGTTATTTTGATAACATGAATGAACTTTCTACTGAAGGAATAGATAATAATATTCTTAATGAAATAAAAAGTGAAACAAATTCAATTAAAAAGCTTTTCGATAATGAAATTGAATTGGATAATAACGGCAACTTTGATGAAGCTAAATCTAATTTTTATTATATGAAAAATTTAATAGATGTACTTAGAAAAGATTATAACTTGATGATTTTAAAAATTGATAGAACAATAGGCAGTAGCAATGAAAAAATCAATGAAATGTATATAGTGTTAAAACATATCACAACCATATTTGGGTTTGTTACGGTTTTCATATCAATTATATCTTTAAAACGAAGATGTAATAAAATAAGTAAAAAAGAAAGTAAAATTGACAGAAGGTTACAGAAGTCATTAGATTCGCAGGAAGAATTCATTACTAACATTTCTCATGAGCTCAAGACTCCGCTAAATGTTATTTATTCAACAATACAATTATTTGAATTATATTGTATAAGAGGATCATTGGATGAAAAAAAAGAAATTATTCAAAAGTATATACGTTCTATGAAAATAAATTCTTTCAGATTGTCAAGACTTATCAATAATATTGTTGATAGTTCAAAAATAGAATCTGGATACTTTAAATTAAATTTATCAAATAATAATATAGTGGAGGTGGTTGAAAAAGTAGTAATATCGGTAATGGATTACGTTAAATATAAAGAATTGAGCATTATTTTTGATACAGATGTGGAGGAAAAATTTATTGCTTTTGATTTAGAGGAAATTGAAAGAGTAATACTTAATCTTATATCCAACGCTATAAAGTTTTCTGATAAAAGTAATAAGATATTTGTGACAGTCAAAGATGGAAATGACTTTCTTAAGATATCTGTTGAAGATAGCGGTATAGGAATTACCAAAGATGATATACATATTATTTTTGATAGATTCAAACAAGTGGACAAGTCTTTATCAAGGAGTGCTGAAGGAAGTGGCATGGGATTAAGCTTAAGTAAAGCCATAGTGGAACTCCATGGAGGAAAAATAGGAGTGGAAAGTAAAATAGGAAAAGGAAGTATTTTTTATTTTACACTTCCTGTTAGAAAAATAAATCAAAAAAATATATTAAGAAAAAAGCTAGATACCAAAAATAATCATATTATATTAGAGCTTTCAGATATATATTAAAATAAAAAATAAAATGTAAAAACCGATTATTCAAAAAAGAATTTTCGGTTTTTTTGTGTTATTTATATTGGTTTTTAAAGTTGCTTAGCTAATATTCCCTAAAATAAGATATTATGTTATTTGGAAGGGGGGATATTATGTCTAAATATGATAAGTTGCTTTTGTTAATTGAAGAAACAAGAAATCATATGACAGAATTGCTTTTAGACAAAGGAAATTTAATAGATCCTGAAGTTTTAAAAGTAAGTCAAGAACTTGATCAAGTGCTTAACGAATACCACAATTTTATAAAAACTGTGGATAAATAATTAAGCACAAAAAAGAAATATAGATGGCATTATAAAGAGCCTTTATTTTTGAAATATAAGGAATCTCAAAACGTAGAAAACGTAATGCCATCTTTATTAAAACATGCCATACAAATTAAATAAATATTTTTAGCACCATTTTATTAGAAATGAATAAAATATAATGAAAAAATTTTATTGGTTGAGGTATTTAAGTGGGATATTATGTTAAGGTTGATTCGGATGTAAAACTTTATTTGGAAGATATAAATCCAAAAGGTGATAAAACAGTACTTTTTCTTCATGGGTGGCCAGGAAGCCATGAACTTTTTGAATATCAGTTTGATAAGCTTCCTCAAATGGGGTATAGATGTATAGGAATTGATCAAAGAGGATTTGGAAAATCAGATAAACCTTTTAGCGGATACAGCTATGATAGATTATCAGACGATGTTAAGCGCGTAGTTGAAGAGTTAGAATTAAAAAATTTTGTATTGGCAGGACACTCCACTGGTGGTGCCATAGCAATAAGGTATATGGCAAAGCATAAGGAGTATGGCGTAGATAAGCTCGTATTAATTGCAGCAGCAGCTCCAAGTCTTATACAAAGGCCTTATTTTCCATACGGACTGCAAAGAGAAGAGGTTATTAATATAATAAAGGGAACTTATGTGGATAGACCTAAAATGCTTAGAGATTTTGGAAATAAATTTTTCTTTAAGCATATAACTGAAGCTTTTTCAGATTGGTTCTTTAAGTTAGGCTTAGAAGCCAGTGGATGGGCTACAGCATCAATAGCTCATACTTGGCTAGGAGAAGAAGAACTTTTCAATGATTTAAAAAAAATAACTGTTCCTACATTGATTTGTCATGGCATACATGATGAGGTATGTCACTTTAAACTAGGAGAAATTCAAAAACAGGAAATAGAGAATTCTAAGCTGATGGTGTTTGAATTTAGCGGTCATGGTGTTTTTTACGATCAGAAGGATGAATTTAATAAGGCATTAGTTGACTTTATTGAAGAATAATATCACACAAATTTCACACAATCCTTTGATATAGCTAACACAATTATTTGGTACTATCTTCCTATAGGTTAATTTTTAAAGATTATAAATGGAATTTTGTGATAGAAAATTAAGAAACAACAGATGACACGGAGGGATAACATGAAGTTAATAAGAAACATAACATTATCTAAAAAAATTGCATCATTGTCACTTGCATTCATAATCATCATAAGTATAATGGGTGCTATGTCCATAAGTGCTATATCGAGTGTAAATTCTAAAGCCAATGAATTAAATAATGAAAGAATGGTGCCTATTTTAAATTTAGAGGATGTAAAGAATGATGTAGAATACATAAGATCACAAGGAAATGCTCTTTTTCAAGCCTCTGATGATACCACTAAAAATACTATAAAACAGAATATTGCGAGTAAAGTAACAGAAACAGGTAAAATATTAGAAAAATATAAGAATAATAGTGACTTTAAGCAAGTTATTACAGATTATAATACCTTTATAACAGCTAAAGACTCATTCTTAGAGAATGCAGAAACTATGCAAACTGAAAAAAATACACAGCAGTCTGGTGGAACGCCTCCTTCAGGGACTCAAAATAAAAGTGATCATAATGAAATGGATACTTTTGATTCTGCTAAAACTAAGGTAAATGAAGATTTAGACAAGATAATTAATAAACAAGTTGCAGCTGCTAAACAAACATATAACGATAGTAAATCTATATTTAGATATGCCATCTTTGAAACCTTCTTGATTATAGGCATAGCTGCAGGAGTAGCTCTTGTTTTATCCTTTATAATAATAAGATCTATAGTTGTTCCAGTTAAAAAAGTAACAAGTAAACTTAAAGAAATATCAGAAAGCAATGGAGATTTGACACAAAGAATAGGATATGTAAGCAAGGATGAAATAGGTACCCTTAGCGATAGCTTTGACTCTTTCATAGCTAAGCTTCAATCTATAATAAGCGATGTGGCAGAATCAACTAATACAATTTCCTCTTCTACCATAAAGCTTAATGATGCAGCTGCGGCTTCAAGTGAGGCTTTAGAAAATATATCAAATACTGTAGTAGAAATGTCTGCTGGTACTGCAGATGAGGCTGCTGTTTCAGAGGAGATTACAGCAAGTCTTGCTGAAGCATCTAAATTCTCAGAAGCAACTTTAGTAGCTAGCAGAAATACCTCTAATAATAGTAAAAAAGCGAAAGAAACTGCCGAGCTTGGAGAGGTTAAGATATCAGAAGTAGTTGCTTCAATTACAGACATTGAGAAATCCACCAATGAGATTTATTCAATAATAAATGATTTAGATGATTCTTCTAAGAGGATAGGGGAAATAATAGATATAATAACTTCTATATCTGAGCAGACAAATCTGCTTGCGCTGAATGCTGCAATTGAGGCTGCACGTGCAGGGGAAGCGGGAAAAGGCTTTAATGTGGTAGCTGAGGAAATTAGAAAGCTGGCTGATGAAAGCAATAAGGCGGCTAAAGAAATATCCGATCTAGTTAGGGAAAATCAGTTAAAATCTTCCTCAGCGGTTAATTCTGCTAACGAGGTAGGAAATAAAGTAGCTATTGGAGTTAGCAAGGCTTCTGAAGTTGGGGAAAGCATGAAGCAGATAATAGAGAACATACAGAATATAGTAAACGAAATTGAGTATATTGATACTGCAAATGAACAGCAAGCTGAAAGTACTAAAGAGATGGAGAAGGCTATTAGTAATGTAGCAGCAACCTCCAATGAAATAGCAGCAGGGACTGAGAATATAAGTACAAGTCTTCACAGCCAAGTTGAAACTATGAATGATATAAAAGAAACAGCAGAAAATTTAGCTAATATGTCGCAGAAGCTAAATCAGATTACATCTGGCTTTGTGGTATAGCATATAGTTAATGATATAGAAACTAGAGTTTTTCAGATTACTGATAAATTCTAGTTTCTTCAGTTTGCAAATTATATTCACTGG
The DNA here is from genome assembly GCF_032335695.1 of Clostridium sp. 19966. Lineage (NCBI taxonomy): Bacteria > Bacillati > Bacillota > Clostridia > Eubacteriales > Clostridiaceae > Clostridium > Clostridium sp. 19966. The sequence goes on along the minus strand of NZ_JACTOJ010000036.1, from coordinate 22,606 downwards.
GGTTAAAATATAATTTATACTGATATATCGAGGTGCGGGATGAAAACATTCAAGAATTTACTAGATTTTAGATATAAAAAATTATTTGCTTTTATTATAATTGCCTGTATTTTATTTATGTCTGCTTGCAGCAGTTATAATATTAATAGTTCAAAGCAGACTATGGGAGAAGTAAGCAGCGGAGAAAAGCTTAAGGTTCATTATATAGATGTAGGACAGGGGGACTCTATTCTCATTCAGCAGGGAACCGCTAACATGCTTATTGATACAGGTACTAATGAATCTACAGATAGACTTTTAAAATATCTTCAGGATGAGAAGATAGATAAATTAGATTATCTTATATTAACACATCCTCACGAAGATCATATAGGTGGGGCCGATGCGATAATAAATAAATATAAAATAAATAATCTTTATATGCCTAAAATAACTGCTAATACAAAAACATTTAAGGATACTGTAAGTGCTATAAAGAAAAATGGGTTAACGGCTTCTCAGCCCAAGGTTGGTGATAATTTTAAGCTTGGGGATGCTGATTGCAAGGTTTTGGGACCTATCAATTCAGATAAAGAAAATTTAAATACTTATTCCATAGCTATCAAGATTACTTTTGGAGAAAATAAATTCCTTTTTACAGGAGATTCAGAGGCTTCTAATGAAGCGGATATGATAAAAGCCGGACTCGACCTTTCTGCAGATGTATTAAAGGTTGGTCACCATGGAAGCAGCACTTCTACCTCTAAGGAGTTCTTAGAGAAGGTTAATCCTAAATATGCGGTTATAAGCTGCGGAAAAGGTAATGATTATGGTCACCCGCACAAAGAAACTATGAATAAGCTAAAAAATAAAAATGTTACAGTTTATAGAACTGATGAAAGTGGAACTATTGTATGTACCTCTGATGGTAAAAATATAAGTTTTAATGTGAAGCCTGGGGATTATAAACCTGGAAGATAATAAATATTTATAGTGTAAGCACAAAAGAAAATGATGTTGATTTAGGGAATTATGGCTAAATTAACATCATTTTTTGTTCAATACATGAAATAAAAATAGAAGTTTTACTCTAAAATAAGATTATGTTAGAAAGTTATTATGCCGTTCTGCATATTAATATAATAGGATATAAAATCATATATTATTAGCTTAAGTTAAAAAAGATAGGAGGTACCCGTATTTATGCAAGTAAGAAGTGCAAATAATTTTAGAGGCATAGATGTGTCAAATTGGCAAAGGGATATTGATTTCAGCCAAGTTAAGTCCAGCGGAATTCAAATTGTCTATGTAAAAGCTACAGAAGGAGTAACTTTCACAGATTCTAAAGCAAAGCAAAATTATACTCAGGCAAAAGCAAATGGCTTGCTAGTAGGATTTTATCACTTTTTTAGAGCTAAGGATGAGGCGAACGCTAAAGCTCAAGCACAATTTTTTATTAACAGCATAAAGGATTTGGAACCTGATTGTAAATATGCTTTAGATGTGGAGACCACTGAAGGATTAGATAAAAATACTTTGTCTAATCTAGCTAAAACATTTATTGATGAAGTTAGTAGAATCACTAATAAGCCCTGTATAATTTACACTTATACAAATTTTATAGACACAAATTTAACAGATGTTTTAAAGGATGTACCGTTGTGGGTGGCCAATTATGGTGTGAATGCTCCTGCTAATAATTCCATATGGCAAAATTGGGCTGGATTTCAATACTCATCTTCTGGAAATGTAGCTGGTATTGAGGGAAATGTGGACATGAACGAATTCACAAACGATGTGTTGATAGCTAGAACGTCTAATAATTCAGGCGGAAACAGTTCATCAAGTACGAATATATCCGTAAGAGAAATTCAATTTATACTAAATAATAGATATGGATTAAATATTGCTGTGGATAATATCTTTGGATCAGAAACCTTTAAAGCAGTGGTAATAGGGCTTCAAACAGAATTGAATAAGCAATATGGAGCAAAACTTGTATTGGATGGTATAGTAGGTCCAAAAACCTTAGCTGCATTGGTAAGCTTAAGAAGCGGTGCTAGTGGAAATATAACTTGGTTAATGCAGGCTTTATTGGTATGCAAGGGATATAGCTTAGAACCCTATGGTGTAGATGGAAGCTTTGGAATTGTAACTTTAAATGCGGTAAAAAAATTTCAAAGCAATAATGGACTAGCAGTGGATGGAATAGTAGGAATTAATACTTGGAATAAGTTATTGAATGTTTAGGCTATGTTTTAAAAGAATGTTGGTATAGGATTTAATCGATCTGAAACTCTAAAGGTTGCTTTATTATAATTGTCTACCCATTTTATAGCCTTACGAACTAAAGGAATGTTTTAAAGCAGTGTAAAAATCGACACTGCTTTAAAACAGAGCTTAATAAAAAATAGTTAACAAATTATATTTACTTTATACATTTATTTGTAATAAATATGATATATAATGATATTGTAGAGTAAATAAACCCCCTTTATTATAAAATATAGATTTGTATTTTGTGTGGCTGGATAGATATCCCAGCCATTTTCTTTTTGTACATATTTCATGTTTAATATGTTAATATAATATAAGAATTTAATTTATTTATATTATTACTGGCGTATTATTGCTAGATAAATGAAGGAGAGAGCAAAATGATTAGTATAAAACCAGGATTTATAATTGAAAGCGAAATAGATGGACAAGAAGTATTAAAGCAGATAGAAAAAGTGGGAAGAACTTGCTATAAGAGTGAAGATAGAATAACTGATGAATCAGCACACAAATTTGTAGCTTCTCTTATAAAGCATGGACATGAGGCTGTAATTGAACATAATTCTATTACGGTAAGATTTATATGCGATAGAGGAGTATCTCATGAAATAGTGAGACACAGATTAGCTTCCTTCGCGCAGGAAAGCACAAGATATTGCAATTATAATAATGATAAATTCGGAAAAGAGATCAATGTTATAAGCATAGAAGATGGAATAAAATTAGATACTAAAATGAAAGAATTGACACCGGAAATAATAAATGAGATTCTAGATGAATGGACAAAAGCTATGGAAGATGCGGAAAGACATTATATGAAAATGATTGAACTAGGTGCAACGGCACAGATAGCTAGAGCAGTTTTACCTAATTCTCTTAAAACAGAGATAGTTGTAACTATGAATCTAAGAGAATGGAGACACTTTTTTAAGCTTAGAACTGAACTGGCGGCGCATCCTCAAATGAGAGAAATAACTATTCCATTGCTTAAAGAAATGAAAACACTTATTCCTGTGATTTTTGATGATATAGAATAATTTCAGAGGTGAAGTAATAATTAAAAAATTTAAGCGGTGATTCACGAAGAGATTTGTTACAATTATTAAGGAAGTACCGAATCATCGCTTATGCAGTTACTGTAAAGTATAAAAATGCATGTCCACCTTTTTATAAGGGTATTGATATGCTTTTATCTTCATTTATTACGCAATAAGCAGTTTTATCTTCTACCTTAAAATAAACAGATAAGTTCTTGAGCTCTTTGATTTTATTACCTTCAGATACCCACACTTCTTTTACTTTTTTTATGATTTCTGATTCACAAATTTCATTTCCATTAAACTGTATATACAAATCACTTTTCATTCTACTACCTCCTTTTTAACACATTATATAATATAATGGAAATATTATCAAATATTAATTTTTTTATAGACTGTTATGAAAACCTATACTTAGTTAACATAAAGTCCTTGCTAAAAATGTGCGATCCTTTACGGAACATATGTTGCAAATAAAAAGAGTCATGACTAAAAATTCATGACTCTTTAGAAAAAGTATACAGGTATTATTTTTGTTTTAAATCTTCTTTTAATTTTTCAGTTGCTTTTCCGGATACTATGTTAAGATATAGTCCACCAACAACGAAGACAGTCATAATAACTATTACAACGATAGATTCAACATTCATGAGATTACCTCCTCATAAAAAAATTCTATGTATTTCTATAAAAATCCGTTATAAAACAAATATATTATACAACTAAAATGAATAATTTAATAGTGTTTTTATTGCTTAAAGTAAATTAAAATATGGATATTGACAGCTAAAAGTATATGTGCTATCATAATACGAAAAGTGAACCTTTAAGTTGATCCAGAGAGATCAGTAAGGAAGTCATATATTTGCAGAATAAATATTTTGATGAGATAGCTGTGCCTTCCTATAAATTGGAAGGCTTTTATTTCGCCAAGAAATAGATGATATGTTCTGTGTTATGGCTCTTTACCTTTAAATTTAACCCAGCGAGGTTAAGAAGGAGAGGGAGGACATATGTTAAAAGGAAAAAGTTTGATTGACCCAATGGATTTGACTGCTCAGGAGCTTGACGAAATATTCAATGTTGCTGACGATATTATAGATAATCCTAAAAAATATGCACATGTCTGTGATGGCAGAATACTTGCCACATTATTCTATGAACCAAGTACAAGAACTCGATTCAGCTTTGAAGCTGCTATGCTGAGGTTGGGAGGGAATGTTATTGGATTTTCTGAACCTAATTCCAGTTCCGTGTCAAAAGGAGAGAGCATTGCTGATACCATAAGAGTAGTAAGCTGCTATGCAGATATAACAGTTATGAGACATCCTAAAGAAGGGGCTCCTAAGGTTGCAGCCATGTATTCAAGCATTCCTGTAATTAATGCAGGAGACGGAGGACATCAGCATCCTACTCAAACTCTTACAGATTTGCTTACCATAAGGAGAGTTAAAGGAAAATTAAGCGATTTAACCATTGGTTTGTGCGGAGACTTAAAATTTGGAAGAACAGTACATTCACTCATAAAAGCCATGTCTAGATATACAAATGTGAAATTTGTTTTGATATCACCACAGGAATTAAAATTACCAGATTATATAAAGAAAGAAGTTTTAATTAAAAATAATATAGAGTTTATAGAAGCAGAAAAAATGGAAGATGTAATGGACAAATTAGATATACTTTATATGACCAGAGTTCAAAGAGAGCGTTTCTTTAATGAAGAAGACTACATAAGGCTTAAGGACAGTTATATACTGGATTCAGAAAAAATGCGTCTTGCCAAGAAAGATATGATAGTTCTTCATCCGCTGCCTAGAGTAAATGAGATTTCCATAGAGGTAGATAAAGATCCTAGGGCATACTATTTTAAGCAGGCTCAGAATGGTATGTATGTTAGAATGGCACTTATGGCAAAGTTATTAGGAGATTTATAGGAGGAGAAGAATATGGTTACTATAAACAGCATTAAAAGAGGTATTGTTATAGATCATATAACAGCTGGACTTGGAGTTAAGATATTTAATTATCTAAAACTTGAGAAAGCAGACTTTTCTGTAGCTCTCATCATGAATGCACCAAGTTCAAAGCTTGGCAGAAAAGATATAATTAAGATAGATAACGAATTATTTATAGATTTAAATGTATTAGGACTTATAGATCCTAATATAACTATAAACATAATAGAGCAGGAAAGAATAATAGATAAAATAAAATTGGAGCTGCCAGAGCAGGTAGAAAATGTTATAACCTGCAAAAATCCTAGATGCGTGACCTCTGTAGAAAAAGGTATTCCTCATGTTTTTCATCTTGTAAATAGAGAAAACAGGGAATACAGATGCGAGTACTGTGATGACATAAGAAAATTTGAAGATCTATAGGAGGCAAGGATATGGAACTTATTATAAAAGGAGCAAGAATAGTAGATCATAAGAGTGATTTTGTAGGGGATATACTTATTCGTGACGGAATAATAGCAGAGCTTGCTATGGAAATAAATAAGCCTGTAGAGGCTATAGACGGAAGAGGATATGTGCTCATGCCTTCTTTCGTAGATTTGCATGCCCATTTTAGAGATCCTGGTCTTACTTACAAGGAAGATATAGAAACAGGCTCTAAGGCGGCTGTAAGAGGCGGTTACACTACAGTAAATCTTATGGCAAACACAAATCCTATCTGCAGCAGTATGGATACGGTAAATTATGTAAGAGATAAAGCAAAGCAATTTGGTTTAGCAGATTTAAATCAGCTTATATCCATAACTAAAAATTTTAGTGGAAAAGATATTAGTCATCTTGATGAGCTAAAGCCAGAGGATAAGGATGGAGTGATATTTTTATCCGATGATGGCAAGGGCGTTTCAGACAGCAAGGTTATGATGAATGCAATGACTAAGGCTAGGGAGCTCGGACTTACAATAATATCTCATGCGGAAAGTCCTGAATTCAGCAGCGTTGATATGAGACTTGCAGAAAATACTATGACTTGGAGAGATATAACCTTAGCAGAATATACGGGCTGCAGGCTTCACCTTGCTCATGTAAGTACTAAGGAAGCTATGAGGTATGTAATAGAAAGCAAGGATAGAGGAAGTAATATAAGCTGTGAGGTAACTCCGCACCATTTGGCTCTTGTGGATGAAACTTATAGAGTAAATCCTCCTATAAGATCAAAAGAAGACGTAGATTTTCTTGTATATGCAATTCAAAGGGGTTATGTGGATTGTATAGCAACAGATCATGCGCCTCATTCTGAAGAAGATAAAAAGAAGGGGGCACCTGGTATAAGCGGAATAGAGACTTCCTTCTCCATATGTTATACTTCCCTAGTAAAAAATGGGCTTATAAACCTTAATAAGCTTTCTGAGCTTATGTCTAAAAGACCTGCAGAACTTATGAAAAAGAATAGAGGAAGAATCGAAATAGGCTGTGAAGCTGATTTGGTACTTGTGGATATAGATAAAGAATATGAGATAGACTCCAATAAATTTGAGTCTAAGGGAAAAAATACTCCGTTTAATGGCAGAAAGGTTTTTGGAGAGATTCTCTATACCTTTAGGGCTGGAAATATTGTATACAAAAAATAATTGGAGGATTTCATATGATTATAGATAAATTATTTAAAAGTGTAGAAGAAAAAGGACATGTATGCTTAGGTTTGGATACAGCTTTGGAATATATACCAAAGGAATATTTAGAAGGCTTTGATAGCACTCAGGCTGCCTTATTCAATTTTAATAAGAAAATAATAGATGCCACTTTAGATGTGGTGTCCTGCTATAAGGTTCAGATAGCTTATTATGAAGCTTACGGAATTGATGGAATGCTAGCTTATAGAGACACTTTAAAGTACCTTAGAGATAACAAGCTTATAACTATAGCTGATATTAAGCGCGGAGATATCGCAAAAACCGCTGAAATGTATGCAAAGGCTCACTTTACGGGAGATTTTGAAAGCGATTTTGTAACCTTGAGTCCCTATATGGGAATGGACAGTATAGAACCCTATCTTCCATATATTAAAAATGAAGAAAAAGGAATATTTGCCTTAGTTAGAACCTCTAATAAGGGAGCTGAGGATATTCAGTATATAGCTTCTGATAATGGAAATAGAATATATGATATAGTTGGTGAAAAACTTCAGAATTTAGGTAAGGAGTATATGGGAGAATGCGGCTTTAGCTCCATAGGTGGAGTAGTAGGATGCACTCATGTGGAAGAAGGTATAGAGCTTAGAAACAAGCTAGGTGCTACATTTTTCCTAATACCTGGTTATGGTGCTCAAGGAGGAAAAGCAGAAGATGTGGCGCTTTATCTTAAGGAGAGTAATGGAGGAGTGGTAAACTCTTCAAGGGGTATATTGCTGGCTTACAAAGGTAAAGAAGAGGCAGAAAGAAAATTTGATGTTTATGCCAGAGAAGAAGCAATAAGAATGCGTGAAGATATAAAGGCTGCATGCTGTAAATTGAGAGGAGAGAGTAAATAATGCCACAGAGCTTTACTTGCCAGGTAGTAGAAAATGAAATTTTAGCTGGAAATGTTTATAAGCTTATAGTAGCTAAGGATAAAGCTGATTTAACAATCGTTCCAGGACAATTTTATATGCTTAAGGCTTGGGACATAGAACCGCTGCTGGGAAGACCTATAAGTATATGTGAAGTACAGGATAATAAATTAGTATTCCTTTATGCTGCGGTAGGTGTAGGTACGGAAATATTCACTAAGCTTGGAGCAGGAGACAAGGTTTCTGCTATAGGACCCCTTGGAAATGGTTTTGATGCAGAAAAAGCTAAGGGAAGAGTAGCATTGGTGGCTGGAGGTATAGGCATTGCACCAATGGTGGAGCTTAGCAAGAAAATAAAAGCTGAAAAGGTGGATGTGTTTGCTGGCTTTAGAAGCTTTACATACGGCCTTGAGGAATTGGAAAGCTATGTAAATAAGGTTCATGTAGCAACCGAGGATGGAAGCGAAGGAAGCAAGGGCTATGTAACGGATATTTTTGATGCAGCAAAATATGATGTGGTTCTTTGCTGCGGACCTGAGATAATGATGAATAAAGTGGTTAAACTTTGCAGAGAAGCTGGAACTAAGGTTTATGTATCCATGGAAAAGCATATGGCTTGTGGAGTTGGAGCTTGCCTTGTATGCACTTGCAAGACCAAGAAAGGTAACAAGAGAACCTGTAAGGATGGTCCAGTATTTGACGGCGATGAGCTGGATATAGAATGAGGTGTAGATTATGTTAAAAACTGAAATATGCAAGGTTGATTTCAAGAATCCTGTTATCGCTGCTTCTGGTACCTTTGGCTTTGGCAGGGAATACAATGATTTTTACGATGTTGGTTTACTTGGAGGCATAAGCACAAAGGGATTAACTTTAAATAAAAGACAGGGAAATGACGGAATTAGAGTGGTTGAAACTAGAGGAGGCATGCTAAACAGCGTGGGCCTTCAAAATCCTGGAATAAGAGATTTTATAAAAGAAGAACTTCCTTTTATGGAAGGTCTTAATACAAATATAATAGCTAATGTGGGCGGGGCTAATATAGAGGAGTACGTGGAAGGTGTGGCATTATTAAATGATACCAATGTAGACATGATAGAGCTTAACATATCCTGTCCTAATGTAAAATGCGGAGGTATGTCCTTTGGAATAAAAGGAGAGGTTGCCTATGAAATAGTTAAAGAGGTTAAAAGTGCATGCAAGAAGCCGCTAATAGTTAAACTTTCACCTAATGCAGAGGATATAGTGGATATGGCAGAGCAGTGCTGCAAGGCAGGAGCGGATTCTCTATCATTAATAAATACAATAAAAGCTATGGCCATCGACGTAAGAAAGAGAAAACCTGTGTTTAACAATGTATCAGCAGGACTTTCAGGCCCAGCAGTGAAGCCTATTGCACTAAGAATGGTCTATGATGTGGCAAAAGCTGTAGAGGTGCCAATTATAGGCTTGGGTGGCATAATGACAGGAATCGATGCTATAGAGTTCATCATGGCTGGAGCTGAGGCGGTGCAGGTTGGTACTGCTAATTTTGGAAAGCCTGATGTATGCGTGGATATAATAAAAGAAATGGAAGATTTCTTGAAAAAAGAAGGAATAAAAGATTTGAGTGAGATAAGAGGAATTGCTCAGGTATAATCTTTAATGATAAATTAATAGGATTTCAATTAAATGAAAAGGCACCTCGTCATAAACGAGGATGCCCTCAATAGAAATATTAAATAAACGGCTTAATACTAGTAGATTTTCAACAGTTGGAAGACATTCGCCACGCTGCCATTTGTAGATGGATTGAGGTTCATTGAATCTAAAGATGTTTTGAAGATCACGAACGGTATAGCCGTTTTTTTTACGCAAATTTTTTATGTTGAAGCCTGTAGCCTGCAGATTAAGATAGGGTAATGCATTTGGAATCATAATAAGCCTCCTTTAGATTTTAAGTGGATTAATATAATTTAAATGGGATTATAATGAAATAATAGGGTGTATTAACATTTTTAAACTACAAGTTTACTTTTTTTTGTTGGTAAATAATGCTATCATGGTTTTAAAGGAGGTTTGAAAAAATGAATATAAATCAAAATCATGTTATAAAACTTGAATTGCCAAAATATGATTTGGAGTGGTTGTATGTACCGGATGTTGTTTATGCTGAGTATGATAATTGCAAGCGACATGTTCAGCTTATTGTGCCCTACAGACGAAATTGGCATGGAGAAAAATATCCTCTGATTGTTTTTGTTCCAGGTTCTGCTTGGTACAAGCAGGATATGTATTCAAAGGTGCCTATGCTTGGCAGGCTAGCGGAACGCGGCTATGCTGTTGCAGCAGTAGAATATAGGGAGTCCACCATCGCACCTTTTCCAGCTCAGGTACAAGATGTTAAAGCTGCTATCCGATTTTTACGTTCAAAAGCCGAGGAGTTTCATTTGGATGGGGAAAAAGTATTTGTTTTCGGTGATTCTTCTGGTGGACATACAGCGCTGCTTGTGGGTTTAACAGAAAATATAATTGAGCTTGATACGAAAATGTATCAAGAATATTCCTGTAAGGTTAATGGAATTATAGATTTTTTTGGACCTACGGATATAACCAAATGTAGAGAGGAGTCAGCTCCTGAAGAGGAGTTTCTAGTTGGAGGTTTTACTCCAACAGAAAATTTACTAGGTGGAGTGGATGTACACTCTGCAGCAGAACTTGCTGAAAAAGCATCCTGCAAAAGGTATATCGATAAAGCTATACCTATTCCTCCTGTTTTGGTATTTCATGGAACAGAGGATGCTATAGTTTCTATTAATCAAAGCATACTTTTGTATAATAAGCTTATAAAAGAAGAAAAAGAAGCTATATTTTATAGTGTTGAAGGTGGAAATCACGGTGGAGCCATGTACTGGTGCAGTGAGGTAATGGACATAATTGAGGAATTTATAAAAAAGCATATATGATTAAAGGAGCCAGGATAATTAATTCCTGGCTTTTTACATTTGTAATTAAAAAATACATCTCAGTAGGCAAGTTAAGATTAAAAGAATGAGCGGCTTTATTGACTTTTTACAAGTAGTATGATATCTTTGAATAAATATGAGTTAATTATGAATAAATATTCAATAATATAAGAGAGGTGTATATAAAATGGAAGGAATACTTTACCTGGAGGATGGTACAGTTTACAGAGGAAAAGGTTTTGGAAAAATAGGAACTTCCAGTGGTGAATTAGTATTTAATACTTCCATCACAGGATACCAGGAGATCCTTACAGATCCTTCGTATGCAGGGCAAGTAATAACTATGACCTATCCGCTGATAGGAAATTATGGAGTTAATAGATTTGAAAACGAGTCGGATAAAATAAGTGCTAGAGGGTTAGTTGTTAAAAATGTATCTAAGATAGCTTCAAATTATATGAGCGAAATGAGCATACAGGATATGCTTACTAAAATGAATATAGTTGGAATAAGTGATGTGGATACCAGAAGCATAACAAGAAAGATTAGAAGCGTAGGTGCACAAAAATGTGTTATATCCAATGAAGATATTAGTATAAACGATCTTAAAGAGCTTATTTTAAAGGAAAAAAATAAAGCTGATTACTATGTGGATGAAGTGAGCATTAAAGAACCCTTGCATATATCTGGCAATGGACCTAGAGTTGTGGTAATGGACTTTGGTGTTAAAAAGAATATAATAAATAATCTTAAAGCTAGAAATTGTGATATTACAATACTTCCCTATGATGCTTCCTACGAAGAAATCGAAAGTTTAAGACCTGATGGAGTATTTTTAAGCAACGGACCAGGGGATCCTAAGACTGTTACGGAAGCTATTGATACAGTGAAAAAAGTAATAGAGGTATATCCTACTTTTGGAATATGCTTAGGCCATCAGATATTGGCTTTAGCTTTAGGCGGTGACACTTATAAGATGAAATATGGCCATAGGGGAGGCAATCATGGAGTATATGATATTTACAAGGATAAAGCATATATAACTTCCCAAAACCATGGATATGCAGTATCCGCTGAAAGTCTTTCGGGGAAAGAAGTGGAAATAACCCATATAAATTTGAATGATAATACAGTTGAAGGACTTCAGCATAAAGAATTGCCAGTTTTTTCAGTACAATTTCACCCCGAAGGTGCTGCTGGACCAACCGATACTTCATATTTATTTGATAAGTTTGTAAATATGACTAAGTATTGCATGTGCAAATAGAGTAGTAGATTATAGAAAGTTCTTGAAATAGCAAGGAGTGTTATATATGGCATTAGATAAGACTTTAAATAAAGTGCTTATAATAGGTTCCGGTCCCATTATAATAGGGCAGGCGGCTGAATTTGATTATTCCGGAACTCAAGCTTGTAAAGCAATAAAAGAAGAGGGAATAGAAACTATACTTGTTAATAGCAATCCAGCCACAATAATGACCGATAAAGATATTGCAGACAAAGTATATATTGAACCTATAACAGTAGAAAGTATAGAAAAAGTAATAGAGAAAGAAAGACCTGATGGAGTACTGGCTGGATTTGGAGGGCAAACTGCATTGAATTTGGCCATGAAACTTAAACATGAAGGAATTCTTGAAAAATATAATGTTAAGCTTTTGGGAATAAATAGTGAAGCTATTAAAAAGGCTGAAGATAGAGAAGAGTTTAAAAAGCTTATGCTGGAAATTAATCAGCCTGTTCCAAAGAGCATAATAGCCACTCATATAGATGAGTGTATAGAATTTGTAAATAAGCATGGATTCCCAGTAATTATAAGACCTGCTTATACCTTGGGAGGCACTGGCGGAGGAATTGCAGAGAACATGGAAGAGCTTCATACCATATGCAGCAGAGGAATAGAGATGAGTCCTATAGGGCAGATACTTTTAGAGCAAAGCGTGGCAGGCTGGAAGGAAATAGAGTATGAAGTAATCAGAGATGGAAAAGATAACTGCATTATAATATGCAATATGGAAAATATTGATCCTGTGGGAATACATACAGGAGATAGCATAGTAGTTGCACCTTCACAAACCCTAAGAGATACAGAATATCAAATGCTTAGAAAAGCGTCAATAGATATAATAAGAAGCTTAAAGATTGAAGGAGGCTGCAATGTACAATTTGCCTTAGATCCTAAAAGCAATAATTATATAGTTATAGAAGTTAATCCTAGAGTAAGCCGTTCCAGCGCTTTGGCATCTAAAGCAACAGGATACCCAATAGCTAAGATTGCAGCCAAAATAGCTATTGGATATAGTCTTGATGAACTTAAAAATACCGTTACTGGAGTTTCCAGCGCTTGTTTTGAACCTACTTTGGATTATGTGGTGGTAAAGATTCCTAAATGGCCTTTTGATAAGTTTACTAGAGCTGAAAGAATTTTAGGTACTCAAATGAAAGCTACAGGAGAAGTAATGGCCATAAGCAGAAGCTTTGAAAGCGCCCTTCTTAAAGCCGTTACCTCCTTGGAAGGAAAAGCTAAGGGACTTAGATATCAAAAACTTGCAGATATGTCAGGACATGAGCTAATGGATAAGCTCAACATGAAAGATGATGAGAGGATATTTGCTATAGCGGAGGCTCTTAGAAGGAATCTTACAGAAAATAGCATCTTTAACTTGACGCAAATAGATCCTTGGTTTATAAATTCTATAAAGTCCATAGTTGATATGGAAAAAAGGCTTATGAATTTTAAAAAAGATGAAAATATAATATATGAAGCTCAGGAAATGGGCTTTACCGATGATGAGATATGTGATCTTACAGGACTTAGTGATGAAGAACTTAAGCTTATAAGAGCAGAAGGAAAAATATATCCAGTATACAAAATGGTTGATACCTGCAGTGGAGAATTTGAAGCAGCCACCCCTTATTATTATTCTTGCTATGACCAAGAAGATGAGGCTGAGGTATCGGACAATAAAAAAATACTTATGATTGGCTCTGGACCAATAAGGATTGGTCAGGGAATAGAATTTGATTATTGCTGTGTACATGGCGTATGGGCAATTAAAGAGGCAGGCTATGAATCCATAATAATTAATAACAATCCAGAGACAGTAAGCACTGATTTTGATACCTCTGATAGATTGTATTTTGAACCTTTATATATTGATGATGTTATGAATGTGATAAATAAGGAAAAACCTGAAGGAGTTATAGTACAATTTGGAGGGCAAACAGCTCTTAATTTAGCTGAGAAGTTAAGTGAAAGAGATGTTAAAATAATTGGTACTCAATTTGAATCTATAGATCTGGCGGAAGACAGAGAAAAATTTAGACTTTTATTAGAAGAATTAGATATACCATCTCCAAAGGGTATAGCAGTGAAATCAATAGGAGAAGCTAAAAAAGAAGCTGGAAGACTTGGATATCCAGTGGTAGTTAGACCTTCCTATGTTATCGGTGGAAGAGCTATGGAAGTTATAAATGAAGACGCATCCTTGGAGAGATATATGAAGGAAGCCATGGAAATAGGAAACGACCATCCTATACTCATGGATAAATATATAAGAGGTACCGAAATAGAAGTAGATGCCATAAGCGATGGAGAAGATATACTCATTCCTGGCATAATGGAGCATGTAGAAAGAACAGGGGTTCATTCAGGAGATAGTATAACAATCTATCCATATGTGACTTTAAACAAGGAAACCGTTGATAAGATTAAGGAGTATACTTATGTTATATCTAAGGCTCTTAAGGTTAAAGGATTAATTAATATACAATTAGTTTTTGATGGTAAAGATGTATATATAATAGAAGTAAATCCTAGAGCTTCCAGAACGGTTCCTATATTGAGCAAGGTGACTGATATACCTATGATATCTATAGCGGTTCAAGTTATGCTTGGAAAGAAGCTTAGAGATTTACCTTATGGAACAGGGCTCAAGGACTACAGAAGGCTACATGCAGTGAAAGTGCCTATATTTTCAGGAGAGAAATTAGCTGATGCTGATATGTATCTAGGACCTGAAATGAAATCTACAGGAGAGGTTTTAGGATTGGATGATGACCTAGATGCTGCCATATATAAGGCGTTTTCAGCATCCGGTATAAAGATAGCCACTGAAGGGAATGTATATGTATCCCTAAAGGATTATGATAAAGAAGAGGCGTTAAATATAATTGAAAAATGCGTCAGCTTTGGATTCAATATAATTGCATCAGCAGGAACTTATAAATATCTAAAGGAAAATGGAATAGAATGCTCTGAAGTGGATATAGAGAATGCTGTAAAGTATATAAATGCTGGTAAAATCAATATGATAATAAATACTCCAACAAGAGGAAATAATATTGATACCTCAGGATTTAAACTTAGAAGAAAGGCTGCTGAGCATAGAATACCTGTGTTTACTTGCATAGATACCTTTGATATATACATGACTGCTGTTACTATGAAAAAAAATAATAAGCATGTGGAACCAAAAGATTTAAACTATTATAAAAACAATATATAATATACAATAAAACTAATAAGCATCTAGTTCGTATAAAAAGTAGTAATCATAATTTAAATGGTTGCTACTTTTTTATTACTTTTTTTGTTTTATGTGAAAATAATGGTATAATATATAATGTGTTATTTTGTACTGCGTTAAATTTATTATATAGTGGTTGGGAGGAATTTTAATTGTCAAGGCCAAGTATGTTTAGCAAAGATTATGATAAAAAGATGAGAGCTAGAAGAAAACGTAAAGTTTTAATTGCCACCATATTAATAATTGGTGTTATTGTATTTTTATTTGGAGTATCTTTTAAAAAGTGGATGAAGAACTATTCTAAAACGCAAAACAATATAGAAGCTAACAAGAATCAGCCAACTAAAAAATCGGATGATAAGAAAAAAGCGGATAATACCTCCAATAATACTTCAAGTAATAATCAAAGTGATAATACTAAAAACAGCAATACAGCTTCAGATGAAAAAACAATTAGCCAGCAGTTACCAGATGGAGAGAATATAAGTGTAGTTTATACAGAAAGTAATGGCACTAAAAAGATTGAACATATATTTCTTGCCAATAATCAAGACATATATTTTAATATAAACCCGACGGGAGATAAAGCAGTAGTTTTAACTGCTTCTCAGGATATGTATATAGTTGATTTGAATGGAACAGTAACGGATATAACAAAAGACAGATATATAACTTCAAAAACTCAAGAAACAATAATGAAAAAGGATTACCTTGCAGCCAATTCAGGATTTTCTTGGCATGAATCACCCAAATTCATTAATGACACTACTATAATTTATGTAACGCAAATGCCTTGGTTTCAAGCTGATAAGTATGTATATAAAGTGGATATTAATACTAAGGATCATCAATGGCTCAGCGGAATACAAGGAAAGCAGATAACTTTGAATAATTTAGTAGAAGCTGGATTAGAAGTAAATATTGATGGAAATAATAAGCATATAAATGCTCAAGGTTCCTTAGTAGATTAATAGGAGAATGCGATGAGAATAGGACTTTCTACAGCAAGTTTTTACCCGGAATTAACCACAGAGCAGGCAGTATTGGAAAGCAAAAGACTTGGCTTTGATTGCGGAGAAATTTTTTTGAATTCTGTAAGTGAATATAAAGATCAGTTTATAGAAAAATTAAAAAATAATATAGATAATTTAAGTATGGATATATTGTCTGTGCATGCTTTTTCTTCTTCCTTTGAGCCCTATTTATGGGATAGATATAAACGAAGAAGAAATGATATGTTTGACTATTTTAAAATGGTGTGCAAGGCAGCCAAGTATTTAGGAGCTAAATATTATACTTTTCATGGACTAAAATCCTTTCCTAATAGTACCTTGGATATGGATTTTATAGTGGAAATATATAATGAGCTGTGCTATACTGCTTGTGAAAGCGGAATTACATTAGCTCAAGAAAATGTTTCCTGGTGCTCATCTCATGATATTGAATTTCTAAAAATGCTTAAGGAGAAGGTAAAATATCCACTGACATTTACACTAGATATAAAGCAAGCATATAGAGCGGGGATAGAACCTTCAATGTACATAGAAGAAGTGATGCAGGAGGATTTAGTTAACATTCATATAAACGATAGAGATGAAATAAATTCTTGCATGTTGCCTGGACACGGAACAGTTAATTATTTATCTGTATTTGAAATGCTTGATAAATTTAATTATAAGGGAGATTTAATAATTGAAGTTTATCGAGAAAATTTCATGTCTTCCAAAGAGCTGATAAATTCAAAAGTTTATTTAGAAAAACTTATAAATAAACTATAAAGTTGTACACAATTAAAAAATAATTTGTAAATATTTTTAAAAATATGATATAATGTTTTAGCTAGAAAATTCAATAGTTAAAAGGTTTTATTTGATTAGGAGGATTAACCGTAATGAACGCTAAATACGAAAAAGTAGAAACAAATACTGTAAAGTTAGAAATAACTGTAGAAGCAGAAAAATTTAATGAAGCTATAAAGAAAGCTTATGTTAAAACTGCAAAGAAGTTCAACATACCAGGATTTAGAAAAGGAAAGGCTCCAATGGCTATAATAAAAAAGATGTATGGTGAGGGAGTTTTCTATGAAGAAGCAATAAATATTTGCTGTGATGAAACATATCCAGAAGCACTAAAAGAACACGACGTTCATCCAGTTGATTACCCATCAATTGATATAGTTGAAATTGGCGAGGGTAAGGACTTAGTGTATACTGCTGCTGTTACAGTAATGCCTACAGTAGAGCTTGGAAAATATAAAGGCGTAGAAGTTAAGAAGGTTGAATATGCTGTAACTGATGAAGAAATCGAAGTTCAAATAAAGGGAATGCAGGAAAAGAATGCGAGAATTGAAACAAAAGCAGAAGGCACAATTGAAAAAGGAAATATTGCAGTAATAGATTTTCATGGCTTTGTTGATGGCGTGGCTTTTGAAGGCGGAGAAGGACATGATTACTCTCTTGAAGTAGGCTCAGGCACATTTATAGGAGATTTCGAAGATCAGCTTGTAGGTGCTGCTAAAGACGAAAAGAAAGATGTAAAAGTTACTTTCCCAGAAAACTATGGCAGAGATGATTTAAATGGAAAACCTGCATTATTTGAAGTTGTTGTTAAAGAAATAAAAGTTAAAGAGCTTCCAGCATTAGATGATGAATTTGCAAAAGAAGTTTCTGAATTTGATACATTAGATGAGCTTAAGGCTGACTTAAAGAAGAAAGCTGAAGAAGCTAACAATGAAAAAGCAAAAAGAGAATTTGAAGAAAATGTTTTACAGGCAGTTTGCGATGAAGTAAAAGTAGAAATTCCACAAGTTATGATAGACAAGGAAATAGATTCCATGTTGAAAGATATGGAAATGAGATTAAGATATCAAGGACTTGATCTTAAGACATATTATGAATATACTGGAACTACAGAAGATAAGATGAAAGATCTTATGAAAGATAATGCTGAAAAGAGAATAAAGACTGACTTAGTTATCGATGAAATAGCTAAAGCAGAAAACGTAACTGCTGAAGAAGATGAAATTAAGAAGAAGGCAGAAGAAGTAGCAAAACAGTATGGAGATAAGGATATTGAAAAGACTGTTGATTTATTAGTTAAATCACAGGGAGAATACATTAAGAAAGATGTAGTAAATGAAAAGGTAGTTAGAATGTTAGTTGACAATACCGTAGTAGTTGCTTAAAATAGTATTAAAAAGATTGCCAGAAATTTTTTCTGGCAATTAATTTTAAAATTAAGCGCAAAGCTTAATTTTTAGCATATAATTCTAATATAGATTGATTGCTGTATTAGAATGATAGCTCATATTTTTATAGAGCTATAAAAGAATAATAAATATAAAATGGGTTATATTTTTTTTAGGAGGGAATTTTATGAGTTTAGTACCAGTAGTAGTAGAACAAACAAACAGAGGAGAAAGATCTTACGATATTTATTCAAGACTTTTAAAGGATAGAATAATAATGCTTAGCGAAGAAGTGAATGATGTAACTGCAAGCTTAGTAGTTGCACAGCTGCTTTTCTTGGAAAGCGAAGATCCAGATAAGGATATATTTTTATATATAAATAGCCCAGGAGGATCCATAACAGCAGGTATGGCTATTTACGATACTATGCAGTACATAAAACCTGATGTATGTACAATTTGTATAGGTATGGCAGCATCCATGGGAGCATTTTTAATGACAGCAGGAGCTAAGGGTAAGAGATATGCATTACCAAACAGCGAAATAATGATACATCAGCCTCTTGGAGGATTCCAAGGTCAAGCTACTGATATAAGCATTCACGCTAACAGAATATTAAGAATAAAGGATAAATTAAATCAAATACTAAGTGAGAGATCAGGTCAGCCTTTAGAAAAAATAAAACAGGATGTAGAAAGAGATAATTTCATGTCCGCAGAAGAGGCAAAAGAATATGGTTTAATTGATCAGGTAATTGAAAAGAATAAGCTATCTGGGGATAAATAAGTATGCAAATATTAGTAGTTGCAATATAAACCCATAGTGAGGTGTGAAGATGGTAAAATATGATGATAAAAAGCAACTTAAGTGTTCTTTTTGTGGAAAAAGTCAAGATGCAGTAAGAAGACTTATAGCTGGGCCAGGTGTATACATTTGTGATGAGTGTATAGAGCTGTGTTCGGAAATTATAGCTGATGAATTTGAAGAAAATGTTCAGCTTGATGTAAATACCCTTCCCAAGCCAACTGATATTAAGAATTATTTAGATCAGTATGTAATTGGTCAGGATGATGCAAAAAAATCTTTGGCAGTGGCAGTATATAATCATT
The DNA here is from genome assembly GCF_032335695.1 of Clostridium sp. 19966. Classification (NCBI taxonomy): domain Bacteria; kingdom Bacillati; phylum Bacillota; class Clostridia; order Eubacteriales; family Clostridiaceae; genus Clostridium; species Clostridium sp. 19966. The sequence continues at coordinate 3,036 of NZ_JACTOJ010000036.1, read as the reverse complement.
ACAAAAGAATAAACAGCAATCTGAAGGATTCTGAAGTTGAACTTCAGAAAAGTAATATTTTATTTTTGGGACCTACTGGCTCAGGTAAAACATTATTAGCACAAACTTTAGCAAAGTTTTTAAATGTACCTTTTGCTATTGCTGATGCTACAACATTAACTGAGGCTGGATATGTTGGTGAAGATGTAGAAAATATTCTTTTAAAGCTTATTCAAAATGCAGATTATGATATAGAAAGAGCTGAGAAGGGAATAATATATATAGATGAAATAGATAAGATTGCTAGAAAGTCAGAAAATCCTTCAATAACAAGAGATGTTTCTGGCGAAGGAGTTCAGCAGGCACTCTTAAAAATACTAGAAGGAACTATTGCATCTGTACCACCACAGGGAGGAAGAAAGCATCCACACCAAGAGTTTATACAGATAAATACTACAAATATATTATTTATCTGCGGAGGGGCTTTTGATGGCATTGATAAGATCATTGAAAAGAGAACAAGAACAAGTTCCATAGGTTTTGGAGCAGAGATTCAGTCCAAGAAAGAAAAGGATATAGGAACTCTTCTCAAAGATGTAATGCCAGGCGATTTGCTCAAATTTGGGTTAATACCTGAATTTGTTGGAAGACTGCCAATAGTAGTTACACTGGATTCTTTGGATAGAAATGCTTTAATGAATATATTGAAAGAGCCTAAGAATGCATTGGTTAAGCAATATAAGAAATTGTTTGAAATGGATAATGTAGAGCTTGAATTTACTGATGAAGCTATAGGTTCCATAGCAGATGAAGCTATGAAGAGAAATACAGGTGCTAGAGGACTTAGAGCTATCATTGAAGATATGATGAAAGACATAATGTATGACATACCTAGCAATGAGCAGATAGCTAAAGTTATAATAAATGAAGACACAGTGGCTAGCAAGAAACCTGAGCTGGTTTTTACAGAAGGAGCTGCTAGGCCTGCTTTAAAGTCAAAAAAGTCTAAAAATAGAAAAGGCATAGAAACTGCTTAATTTATTTTTATAACTACTTCGTCGCATAAGTGAAAGCTTATATGAAGAAGTAGTTATTTTTTTGTTGATTTTGTTTTTAGATTACCGGTGAGAATATTGTATGTTAAAAATGGTAATAATCAATTGTGTCAAGACTTTTATATGGAAGGAGTGCAAATAGGAAGTATGACACAGATACTGATGGTAATACAATTTTTTTTCACTTTAGTAATGGGATTATATTTTTATAATGCATTGAAAACTCAGCAGAATAGCAAGGTCACTATGAATCTAGAAAATAAAAAGGAATTGGATAAATTAAAAAAAATGAGGCAGATAAAACTATCAGAGCCTCTTACTGAAAAAGGAAGACCTAAAGCCTTTGAAGAAATAATAGGTCAGCAAGAAGGAATAAAAGCTTTAAAAGCTGCGTTATGCGGGCCTAATCCACAGCATATAATTATCTATGGACCACCCGGAGTGGGAAAGACAGCAGCTGCTAGGCTAGTATTAGAGGCTGCTAAGAAAAATATTAATTCTCCATTTCAATCTGATGCTAGATTTGTTGAAATAGATGCTACCACCATAAGATTTGACGATAGAGGTATAGCTGATCCGCTCATAGGTTCTGTACATGATCCAATATATCAAGGAGCTGGAGCTTTAGGCATAGCTGGTATACCACAACCTAAGCCTGGAGCTGTTACTAAGGCACATGGAGGAATATTGTTTATTGATGAGATAGGAGAATTACATCCAATAGAATTAAATAAACTGCTGAAAGTATTGGAAGATAGAAGAGTATATTTAGATAGCGCCTATTACAATAGCTCAGATTCCAATGTTCCACAATATGTTAGAGATATATTTGAAAACGGATTACCAGCGGATTTTAGGCTTATTGGTGCAACTACGAGAAGTCCGGAGGAAATAAATCCAGCTATTCGGTCAAGGTGTATTGAAATATTTTTTAGAGAGTTACTTCCAGAAGAGATAGAGATAATTGCTAAAAATTCAGCAGAAAAGTTGGAATTTAAGATTACTGATGGGGCATGTCAGATCATTGCTAAGTATTGCAGTAACGGCAGAGAAAGTTTAAATTTGGTACAGATGGCTTATGGGGCAGCTGTAAATGAAAATAAAAATGTAATAGATGAGAAAGAAGTATTGTGGGTAATTGATAATGGAGATTACCATCCTAGAATAGAGAAGCTTATAAGTGATAAAGCAAAGATAGGCTGCGTAAATGGTCTTGGGGTATATGGTGCTAATATTGGTATCTTAATGGAGATCGAGGCTACAGTAAAAAGGGTAAAATTAAGAAAAGGTAAAATAAAAATAAGCGGTATAATAGAAGAGGAACAGATTACTTCAGGAAATAAAAAAGTAATACGAAAAAGTAATGCTTTATGCTCAGTGGACAATGTAATTACAGTACTTTCAAATGACTTTAATATCAATTGTGATGATTATAATATAAATATTAATTTTCCTGGAGGAGCGCCGATAGACGGTACATCTGCTGGGATATCTATATTTTGTGCAATATACAGCTGCATAAATAATATCGCTATAAACAGCAGGGTAGCTATGACAGGGGAGATATCCCTCCATGGAGATGTTAATCCTGTTGGGGGGGTGTCAGCAAAGATAAATGCGGCTAAAAGAGCTGGAGCAACTAAAGTGATCATACCTAGAGGAAATTATGATGAGAGCATAAAGGAAATTCAAGGGATAGATATTATATTAGTAAGCAGTATTTACGATGTAATAAATGAAGCGTTCTTCGATTCAATAGATAGTGGAAGATTAGTTTTGGAAAAAGAAAATAATAAGGCCACTGTCTCTGCGAAAGGAATATAATAATTATAAGAAAACCAGTATAAATTTGTATATACAAGAGAATCTGCTATTGACTATTCTTTCAAATTCCTGAGTTTGACACTTTAACGAAATAAAAATCCTGTAAAGCGTTGTAGTATAAGACTTTACAGGATTTTATGCTAATGAAAAAAGTGCGTAATGTTTTTTAATTTTTCGT
>NZ_JACTOJ010000035.1:0-28183 GCF_032335695.1 Clostridium sp. 19966 | reverse complement strand
CCATTATAATTAGAAAATTCATTAAATATAGCCTTCCATTTGTTATCCTGTGAACCTTTTTGCATGTACATAACCTCCCTAGTTAATTAATATCTGTTATTTTATCAAAACTGATTTTAACCTTCTAGGCGTTAATTTTTTTACGGTTACGTAATAATAATAGAAAACCTCACTTGCTACTGATACGGTGAACTATACCATAAATGAAAGAGATTTTATTGGGTGGTATTGATATGGCTAGCTTTAAAAAGCCTACGTTATTCTCATTATGCTGAACAGCATCATAATTAATGGAACTTTTTTATAAACTTTTGTTTATCAATAGCAAAAAGAAATTAAAGAAAAAAATAAAAAAAACGATAAATGAAGGAGTTTTATATGTTGGTTAAAAAAACGAAAAATTTATTTTAAGTGGGTGATAGAGATGAAAAACAGAAAAATGAAGATGATATCGCTAATACTTGCTTTAACAAGTTTACTTGTGAGTTTTAATGTCATACCTGTTTTTGCAACCACAGTAGGCACAGATGCAAATGGTTTTACTTGGCGATCTGAAGATGGAGTAACATATTCGATAACAGGTTATAATGGCAGCGATACTAATATTGTAATTCCAAGTTCCATAGACGGTCATACGGTTACCAGCATAGGAAGTAATGCTTTTAAAAACAAACCATTAACCAGTGTAACAGTTCCGAATACTATAACAAGTATAAAAGATTTTGCATTTTATTATTGTTCGTCCCTTGTAAATATATCAATACCAGACAGTGTAACAAGTATAGGAGATAGTGCGTTTGCATATTGTACATCCCTTCCGAATATAATACTCCCAACTAATCTTGTTAGTATAGGAAATTCTACTTTTCAAGACTGTAAGGCATTTACAGGAATCACAATACCAAATAGTGTAGAAAGTATTGGAACTTATGCATTTTTGGAGTGTATTTCTCTTACAGACATAACAATACCGAGTAGTGTAACAACCATTGGAGAAGGTGCATTTAAGGACTGTAAGGCACTTAAATCTGCAGCAATGCCTGATAGTGTAATGAATGTAGGAAATTATTTGTTCTATAACTGTCAACTTTTATCGAGTGTAAGATTGTCGAATAATCTTACAAATACTGGTGCTCTTATATTTTATAATTGTTTCTCTCTTAAAGAAGTTACACTTCCAAAAAAGCTTGTAAATATAGGAAACAGTGCATTTGAAAATTGTACAGCTCTTACGAATATAACAATTCCAAATGGCGTGACAAAAATTGGGTATCGTGCTTTTGTTATGTGCAAAGTTCTCGAAAACATAATAATTCCGAGCAGTGTTAAAACCATAGATTTTAATGCATTTGCTCATTGTTATGCCTTTACAAATATAATAATTCCAGATAGTGTTACAAGCATTGGGGATTATGCATTTTATTATTGCACATCTTTAACAGAAGTAACTATTCCACAAAGTGTTGCTAATATTGGATTTTTAACATTTAGTAGCTGTAATTCAAGTTTAAAAATAAAGGGATTTGAAGGCTCTTATGCACAGATTTATGCAAGTAGTAACTCAATAACATTCCAAGAGTTGCCTGCAATAAATCATACAGTAACGTTTAACAGTGAAGGAGGAAGTGCTGTTGGAAGCGTACAATTAGGCGACAATGCCTTAATAACAGCACCAATAGAGCCCTCAAAAGAAGGTTATATTTTTGGAGGATGGTATAAGGAAGAAGAATGTATGAATGCATGGAATTTTGCAAATGATAAAGTAACAACAGATACAATAATGTATGCTAAATGGATAGATATATGTGACTTAGATAAGAATGGGGAAATTAATATAGTAGATCTGGCTTCGCTTGCACAAAATTACAATACTAAGAATACAGATACAAAATGGAATTCAAGCTTTGATTTTAATAAAGATGGTGTTGTTGATATATTTGATCTGGTGATTTGCTCCAAAAAAATGAGTTTAAACTAGTTTTCAGAATTCCACCTAACTAATTGCATAAACTTGAGTATATGCAGGATACTGCTAACAGGAAAGCCTTCCACAAAGATGTGGAGGGCTTTTCCTTATTAATTAAATTGAATTAGAAATTTAACTGTGATAAAATATTTGGCGAATTTTGTTTTTTTATGAATTATTAGGGGGGAAAATCATGGTTTTTGGTTCTTTTGTTTTTATTTTTTTATTTCTTCCGCTAGTTATTTTTGCATATTTTATAGCGGGTAAAAGGTTTAGAAATATCATATTGCTTATTGCAAGTTTGATTTTTTATGCACGGGGTGAGCCTGTGTGTATATATGTTATGTTAATAAGCACTCTGCTAAATTACATACTTGGAATAGTTACAGAAGCGGCAGTTACCAAAGAGAAGCATGAAAAAATTGCATTAACTGCGGCGGTGGCTTTAAATTTTGGCATATTGATATTTTTTAAGTATGCTAATTTTTTTGTGGATAATTTTAATTTATTATTAAGTGCCGTTCATGTTAATACTCATTTTTCAATTTCGAAAATATCCCTTCCCGTTGGAATATCCTTTTATACATTTCATTCCTTATCCTATATTCTAGATATTTATAGAAAAAAGGAGAAAGCGCAGAGAAATATCTTGGATCTAACCCTGTACATTTCATTTTTTCCACAGTTAGTTGCTGGACCAATAGTTAAATATAATGAGGTTGCATCTCAGTTAAAAGGACGTAAAGTCACCATAAACAAAATCAGATACGGCATTGAAAGATTTATTTTTGGTTTAGGAAAAAAACTGATAATAGCTGATACTCTTGGAAAGGTAGCAGATAGAATCTTTGCTTTAAATACTAATGAATTAACTTTTTGGGCAGCTTGGCTTGGAGCTATCTGTTACACAATGCAAATATATTTTGATTTTTCTGGTTACTCTGATATGGCAATAGGATTAGCTAAAGTATTCAGATTCGATTTTATGGAGAACTTCAATTATCCTTATATATCAAAAAGTATACAAGAATTCTGGAAAAGATGGCATATATCGCTTTCTACCTGGTTTAGAGATTATTTGTACATACCCTTAGGAGGCAGCAGAAGAGGGAATGGACGAACTGCTTTAAATACTATAATAGTATTTACTTTATGTGGATTTTGGCACGGTGCTACCTGGAGCTTCCTTGTATGGGGAATGTATTATGGTGTGATATTGGTATTAGAAAAATTTGTGTATGGCAAATATTTAAAGAAGCTTTGGAGCCCAATACAGCACATCTATACAATGCTGATTGTGGTTATAGGATGGGTGTTCTTCGGAGGGGAAAACCTTCGTATAGCAATAAGCTATTTAAAAGTAATGTTTAGTTTTAAATTCTTAGAATGCTTTAACGCTTTAAGTGATACATATTTAAATCTAGAGGTAAAAAGTATTTTAGTAATAGCCTTTATAGCGGCTATGCCAATTGTACCAAGGTTACTCCAATTGAGACAAAGAAAAAGTTATATGATAGTATTCAATATAGTTCACTTCTCAGCAACAATGCTAATATTTTTATTATCAATAATTTATTTATCACCAACTCTTGATAATGCAACTAAAGTACCATTTATATATTTCAGATTTTAACGGAGGCAGAAAATGGATAGTGAACCAATAAGGATAAATGAAAAAGTTACTAGAAAGAGAAAAAACAAAAATATATACTCTATAATTTTTATTCTCGCTTTTATAGCTATGATATTTACTCCAATTACATTAAGATTTTTTAACAGCAATTGGAGAACTAATATGAAAAATGCAATGGAGGCAAATATAAATAAGCTATTAAATATTGGAAATGTGATTGAAACACAGTTCAATAATAATTTTTTTATTTCGGACAAGCTTATTGAAGCTAATGCTGCATTTAAATATTTCATCTTTAACACTTCAACAAATTCAAAGGTATTGGCAGGAAAAGATGGATGGTTCTTTTTAGCTAAAAGTGAAAGTGACAATCTCGTAGATGATTTCAAAGGAAAAAACATTTTTACTAAGGATGAATTGGAATTAATTAAGGCAAATCTTTTAAAATTTAACGATATAGCTAAGAAAAGAGACATAAATTTTTCATTAGTCATTGTACCAAGTAAATATAGTGTTTACAAAGAGTTCCTTCCTCAGGATGTAATAGATGGTTCTTCTAAGAACAGATTGTCACAAGTTAAAGAATATATGAGCAAGAATACTGATATAAAAATGATTGATTTGACTGAGGAATTATCAAAAAATGAAGATAAAGGAAATTTGTACTATAAGACTGGTTCCTTATGGAATCAATTAGGTGCCTTTTATGGCTATAATCAGATAGCTAAGGGATTAAATTATCAAGATAATTACTATAATAATGTTTCAAATTATAAATTAAATACAGAAAGTAAGCCAGGAATGGAATTAGTTCAGCAGTTAAAATTTGAAAATCTGATAAATGAACAAGATATTCGCATCACTCCGAAAGAAAATTATTCATGGAAGCAGGTATCATCTAATGATGATAAAATCATAATCGATAGTAATCCAAAAATAAATTCAGGAAATATGTTAATGCTAAAAGATGAGTTTGGAGAAGCTCTTCAACCATATTTATCCGAAAATTTTAATAAAGCTTTTTACAAAAAAGAATATGTGACAGAGGAGGATTTTCTGGTTAAGAACAATATAAAAAATATGATATTTGAAATATCAGAAAATAATCTTGAAAGTCTGCTTTCAGCTAATATAACAGAGATGAGTAAGCCAAGTGCTGCTGAGAATACAAACAAAGTACTTCAAAAGCCAACTGTCATCTCCAAGAGCATGATAGATCCGAATACTGTGGTTATAATTGGCGGCGGCAGTGATGATTCCACAATAACTGCTTCTGGAGGCAAGGATGAAGTGGCAACTGACGTGGTGAATGGAACCTTTATGATAGAAGTTAAACTGATACCTAATCAAAATAATACAATAACATTAAAAGCAAAAGATAAAAGTGGTAACTCATCTAATGCTGCTACAATAAATGTATTACCAGATGCCAATATTGCAATTCAACCTTTGATTGTAGGAAAGAATAATTTTATGTTCGAGTCGGATGATCTGGCAGATATAACTGGAAGCAATATGCTCACTAAAGCACAATTAGAGCAGATAAAAAATAAGCTTGAAAGCTATCAGACTTATATGAGTGGAAAAGTACCTAATTCTAAGTTTATATTATTTCTAGTACCTGATAAGATGAACATTTATTCAGAATATAAGCCTGATTATGTAACTGAAAATAATGAAACTAGAATGAAGCAGGTTATAGACTATTTAAAAAATAATTCAACAATAAGTGTGGTAGATCCAACAGAGACCTTAAATAATAGTAAGGATCAAGGAATATTATAGTATAGAACTGATTCTCACTGGAATGATTTGGGGGCATTTTATGGCTATTCAGCCTTGATCAATGAAGTTAAAAATTATTTTCCGCAGGTGACACCTTTAAACTTAAAAGATTTTAACATTTCAAGAGTGAAGCAAAAAGGAGGAGATCTTTCTACCTTTATAGATAATAAAAATTCATTTATTAAAGAAGAAGATATCAGGTTAACTCCTAACTTTACTCTTAAATCAACCTTGATGAGACCACAGCCAATGACTTGGTTAGGATCTGATAATAAAAAGAATACTACTGCAATAAAAGACTCAAATTTACCAAAAGAAATAATAATCAGAGATTCCTTTACCACTAGCATGATGCCTTATTTGTCAGAAAGCTTTAGTAAGTTAACTTATGAGCAGGAATGGCAGTATTCATTGAATAAGCAATTCATTGACGAAGATAGACCGGATGTGGTTATATTTGAAGTGGTAGAGAGAAACATTAATAAGCTGCTAGATAATTAAAAAAACCCATGCATAATAGATAGATTCAGATCTTTTTATGCATGGGTTTAATATTATTCAGGATTTTTATGAATTAAACAATAACTTATTTTCAAAGCGAATTTTTAATTGTATTGGATATTAATTATTGGTAAATCACTATTATATTCTGTTAAACTGCATCTTATTTCAGTTATTGTTGATTTGGCTGCTGGCTGGTAGTATAATATTTTTAAACTTAGAAAGGAGATTCATTTTATGAACGATGAGATTTTGAATCTTGAACAAGCGGTTGAATTATTAGGTGTCAGTGAGAAAACTCTCATTAAGTTACTGCGAGAAGAGCATATTCCTGCTCGGAAAATTGGGCGTGAATGGAGGTTTAGCAGAGAGGCGCTAATTAAATGGATTGCATCTGGTGATTCAACTAATTATATAAATTTGAATGATTTATATATAGTTTCTAAAGATGTAGTTGATAACTCAAGGGCTTTGTTTGATAAAATTGGAGAATCTATAGCTGCTATAAAGAGCAAGGATAATAATATTAAAATTGTACTAGAAGAACTTGATAAGGACATTACAATTCCAGAAAACGCTTCTCTTCGCATTAGCTACAAGCAGCAAAGAGGAGTTGAAAAATTGGAGTTTAAGATTTTTTGGGGGTTAAGGGAGGAATAAAAATGTGGATTTTATATGCCTTTGGTTCAGCGTTGTTTGCAGGTATGACAGCTGTTTTAGCAAAAATTGGAATAAAGAATACGGACTCTAATCTGTCTACAGCAATACGTACAGTTGTTGTTCTTGTATTTTCCTGGTTAATAGTTTTTGTTGTAGGATCACAGCACACAATCAGTAATATATCCGCTTACACCATTGTATTCCTAATTCTATCAGGATGTGCTACTGGTGCGTCTTGGTTATGCTATTTTAAAGCCTTGCAGCTTGGTGATGTAAATAAAGTTACTCCCATTGATAAAAGCAGCGCAATTTTAACTATTATTTTGGCTTTTTTGTTCTTGGGAGAAATCCCTACTCCAATAATGTGCTTTGGTGTTGTTGTATTTGCCTGCGGAACATATTTTATGATACAAAGGAAGGACACAGAGCTACATGGCAGCAAGGACGGTAAATTGTGGCTTTTTTACGCAGTCCTTGCCGCTGTATTTGCCTCTTTAACTTCTATACTCGGCAAAATAGGAATACAAGGAGTAGAATCAAATCTAGGAACGGCCATTCGTACTATTGTGGTGTTGATTATGGCGTGGATGATCGTATTTATACAGAAAAAGCAGGTTATGATAAAAAATATTGATAGAAAAAGTTGGATTTTTATAATATTGTCAGGTATTGCAACTGGCTTATCGTGGCTATGCTATTATCATGCATTACAAACTGGTAGAGCTAGTATGGTAGTACCTATTGACCAATTAAGCATTGTTGTTTCCATAGCATTTTCTCGAATTTTTATTGGAGAGAGACTTTCAAGTAAATCATTTATCGGGCTGATGCTGGTTATAGCAGGGACAATGTTATTGGTGCTTTAGAACTATCCTTAGTTTGAGAGGCTATGTTTTAAAAAGTTGATATTATCTTTGGAGTTTCAGATCGGTCAAAGCCTTTAGAAGCATTCTTTTAAAACATAGCCTGATTTTAAATTAATCTCACATCATACTGTTTAAGTAAATCCATTATGGTCTCATTAGGTTCGTTTTCTGTAATGATGCCACGAAAATCTGATATGTTTGAAAAATTATAAATTCCATCCTGGTTGAATCTTTCATTTGATGCTAATAGATAGGATTCTTTAGATACACTCATAATAGCCTTTTTAGTACCTGCATCCTCAGATATTCCAGTGCTGATAATACCGTTTGTAAGGTCTATTCCAATACAGCCTATAAAAGCTTTGTTGCAGCTATATAGTTTGATCTGTTCAGTGGAATGAAAACCTATATTCCCGCCTACAAAGTTATTATAGTCTCCGCCTATAAAAATAACATTCATTTTTAAATCTACATGAAGCAGGGATGATATTTCAACCATGTTAGTTATTAAAGTAATGTTTTTGTTATCTTGTATAAGTAGCTTTGTAAGCATATAGGATATGCTTGATGCATCCAAAAATATAATATCGTTATCTTTAATTAATTCATTAGCTTTTTCAGCAACCATTTTTTTTAAGTCTGTATCTTTTTCCACACGTCTAAATAAGGTTTCGGCATTTACCATGGTACGCTTTATGTTAATAGCCCCGCCATAAGTACGCTGCAATAGATTGTTTTTTTCTAATACTTGAAGATCTTTCCTGATCATGCTTTCACTTACTTCGAATTGAGCGCTTAGATCTTTTACCAGCACCTTTCCGTCCTTTTCTAAAAGATCTAATATATGCTTGTGTCTTTCTTCAATAAACATAGTTTCCTCCGATTTGTTCTCATTTACTTATATTTTAACAATTGAAATGTTAAAATGCAATTAAATTTATTGACAAATGATAATAAATAAAATAAAATGATAGTGAACGATAACGAATTGTAATGAATGATAATGAAAAGCAAAAAAGGAGTGGGGAATTATGAAAAAGGCAATATTTTTTGATGTTGATGGAACTTTGCTAGATTGTATAAATGGAATAACGGATATTACACCCAGGGTAAAAAAGGCGATATATTCATTGCAGGCTGAAGGAAATTATGTTTTTATAGCCACCGGCAGACCCTATGCCTTTTTGAATGATGCCCTTCGCAATTTTGGATTTAATGGCTTTGTGCTTACTAATGGTGCATGTGTGCGAGTTAATGAAAGCTGTATATATAAAGAGCCTATCAATAAGGATTATATAAAAGAACTCATATATAATTTCGAAAAGCTTAATGTTCAATATATATTGCAAGGTGAAAAATATTCCTATATCAAAGATGAGTATAAGGAATTGCATTATGTCTATGATTGCTATAATATACCTAAAGATTATTTGAGAAGTGATTATAATTTAGAAGATATAGATGTATATAAACTGGAAATGTTCTGTAAGGATAAAAAAGGAATAGAGTATTGTCTATCATTAAAAAATAGTGATTATGACTGCATTTATGATGAGAAGATGAATTATTTTGAATTTTATTCAAGAGCAAATACTAAAGCTTCAGGAATACAAAAGGTATTGGATTCTTTAAATATTCCTTTAGAAAATAGTTATGCCTTTGGGGATGGTGAGAATGATATAGAAATGTTATCCACAGTAGGCTGCGGTATAGCCATGGGAAATGCCAAGGATTCTGTAAAAAGATATGCTAAAAAAGTAACGGATACAGTGCAAAATGATGGAGTGGCCCTGGAAATAGAAAGCTTTATCTTATAATTATGGAATGTGGTGATAAAATGTATTCTAATTGCCTAGAGAGTCACTTTGATGATAAATTGCTAAAAGAATCGGATAAAAAATTTAAAATATCACAAAAGGCGGTTAAAATGGTGCCCGAAAGAGCTGTTGTTATTCTGGATTCTGGAACTACGGTTCTGCAAATTGCTAAGTTATTGAATCTTAAAAACGATTTGGTTATAATCACAAATTCATTAATTGTAGCGCAAGCTTTGGAAAATACTCGAAATCGCCTTCTTGTCACTGGCGGAGAATTACGGAAGAATAGCATGTGCTTTGTGGGAAATTGGGCCACAAAAGCTATTGAAAGCATACAAGCCGATATAGCCTTTATAGGTTGCGATGGTTTCCATAAAGACGGCCCTTGCGTTAGATCCTATAGAGAACTGGAAGTTAAGCAGAGAATTATTGAAAATTCAAAAAAAGTTGTTTTAGCAGCTGATGCATCAAAATTCAACATAGAGGGACTGTACAGATTTGCAACCTTTAACCAAATTAATCATTTAATAACTGATTCCAGTATTAGCAATGAGCAGCTTCAATCACTTTCTAAGCAGGTTGAAGTAAGCATTGCATAATTTTTATTTTTGAAGTATTAAATGCTATTGCGAGTTATCACAATAGCATGGGCAAGGATATATGAATTATTTTCTACACTATAACCAGATGTACTTAGTTGGCGGTACCTATTGGAATATGGTATATGGAAAAGAAGCTGGTGAAGTGCTTAATGATGGTGAAGGCATAAAAAATATGGAATCCATAGGACAAAATATAGCTTGGATTTTAAAGAAAATTAATATCAATTAAAGGATTATTGTGTATAATAAATATATGAATTTTAGAAATTGTACATCTGGATTTGAAGGGTGTACAATTTTTGCTATTTGTACAGTATTTTAGATTAATCCTTGTTTTTTATTAAGTTAAGATTCACAAACGTATAAAATTAGTATATAATAAGCCTTACGATAATAATTATCATATAGTAACTTTTAGCAATTAAAATTTATTAGAAGGAAGTGCTAGCTTTTGTATGTAACAAAAGAATTATATACTTTAATGGTTTTAGTGATTATAATAGTAGCTTTATTATATTCTTCTTTAGTTGAATACTGCCTCCATAGATTCTTGCTTCACCATTCCTATGAGCAAGAACATATAAAAATTCATCATAAGATATTTCATGGTATAAGCTCTTATGAACTTGAAGAAATAGACAAGACTACAGTTTTATCAAGTGCAGGGGAAATTTTAAGAAATGTAGTTTTATATAGTCCTGCAGCTGCTGCAGTTTTTATAAATAATAAGGCTCTTGGAATTTTGTTTCTTGCAGTATGTATGCTTTACAATGCTTGGGAGGAACTGCTGCATTTTTATTTTCATAAAAAGAGTGATATGTTTTTAGAAAAATTAAAAATATTTCAGGCGTTAAAAGAGCATCATAGAGTGCATCATTACATGTATCAATACAATTTTGGAATTGGCAGCGATTTTTGGGATTTCATATTTAGAACTAAAAAGAGAGTATAGGATGCATTGTGGGATGAAATATGATATAATATATTCAACAAAAGAACAATAGGAATTATGCAACTGGCGGAAATGGAATTAACCATAGGGAGCATAATTTAGTTAAAGTATCGACCGTCTGGGTAAAATAATATTTTACTCAGGCGTTTTTGTTTTTTGCGCTGTTTTGAATCAATAGTAATTTTTACAATGCTTTAAAACATATCCTTATTTTTAAATTTAATTCATGGAGGTATTATTAATGAAGGAATTTATTCTAAAGTATGGATGCAATCCGCATCAAAAGCCAGCTAAAATTTATTCAAAGCAAGGAGAAATGCCATTTAGGCTATTGAATGGAACCCCAGGATATATCAATTTTTTGGATGCTTTTAATTCCTGGCAGTTAGTTAAAGAGTTAAAATTGGCATTAAACTTACCCGCGGCTGCGTCTTTCAAGCATGTCAGTCCAGCAGGAGCAGCGGTGGGAGTCCCATTGAGTGATGCTTTAAAAAAAGCATATTTTGTTGATGATATTGATTTATCTCCTGTGGCAGCGGCTTATGCAAGAGCAAGAGGTGCTGATAGAATGTCCTCCTTTGGCGATTGGGCTGCCATAAGTGATATAGTGGATTTGCCTACAGCAAAAATTTTGAGCAGATCAGTTTCAGATGGCATAATTGCTCCAGGATATACTGAGGAAGCTTTAGAAATATTGAAGAAAAAGAAGAAGGGCAGCTATTGCATAATTGAGATGGACTTTGACTACGAGCCTAAAGATATTGAAACCAGAGAGGTTTATGGAATTACATTTGAGCAAAAGAGAAACACTGTTTTAGCTAATAATGATATGTTAACTAATATAGTGACAAATAACAAAGAAATCTCGGAAGAAGCAAAAAGAGATTTAATTATAGCTATGATTACTCTTAAATACACTCAGTCCAATTCAGTATGCTATGCCTATGATGGTCAGGTTATCGGCTGTGGAGCAGGACAGCAGTCACGTATACATTGCACAAGGCTTGCAGGTTCTAAGGCAGATATATGGTATTTGAGACAGCATCCAGCTGTACTTAATCTGCGTTTTAAAGAAGGAGTATCTCGCCCTAATAGGGATAATGCTATTGATCAGTTTTTGCGTGATGATGTAACAGAAATTGAAAAAGCAGATTGGAAAAATGTTTTTGAAGAAACACCTGTCCAATTAACTAATAAAGAAAAATCAGAATGGCTTGATACCTTAAAAGGTGTTTCCTTAGGGTCAGACGCGTTTTTCCCTTTCCGTGATAATATAGATAGGGCTGCTCAAAGTGGAGTTAAGTACATAGTGCAGCCAGGCGGCTCAGTAAGAGATAATATTGTAATAGAAGCTTGCAATGAGTACGATATGGTGATGGCATTTTCAGGATTAAGATTATTCCATCATTAATTTTGTATAAGGTTTAATAGTAGGAGCTTTGCATTAGCAGCTGAAAATTGCTGATGCAAAGCTCCTTTTTTGGAGTATAGGAAAGTATATTGATGACGAGCCAGAGAGGGCTCATTTTTTCTAGCTTTAAGGACCCAAGAAAATAATGTTAACCCAACTCTATAAATTGGAATTTATGCTTTACAAATCAATATACATTCCGGCAACATATCTCCTGTAATTACAGAACTATCAATTACATCAAATCCTTTCTTGCAGACGAATTCTATATATTCATCAGACTTCCACTTGTAAAAAGTATGGAATCCAATCTTTTCCATCAACCAAATTCGTATTTTATTGATTTTTTCATCATATACAAATGTCGGTGCAATCAGTAATCCTCCTTTTTTTAGCACACGCCGGATTTCTGTTAGTGCTTTGTCAGGATTCGGCATAATATGAAGTGCGTTTGCAATAACGACCGTATCAAACCTTCCATCCTCATATGGTAGGTTCGTTGCATCCTGTACAGTAAAAGTAACAGGCAAATTAGATGCTCTTGCTTTTGCTTCTTCAATCATATTCCCTGAAAAATCCGTTGCTTCCTAAACAGCTACTTTTTTACATAGTGGAAATGTAAGTTGTCCAGTTCCACAGGCCAATTCTAACACCTGCGTATTCTTATCCAACGATTTTGATATAATCTCACATAATTCGTGGTATAGTTTTGCGCTTTTTCTTTCCTGCATTGGTGTATACAATTTTGCAACCTTTTCCCAAAACTTTTTATTTGTAAGTTCTTTATCCATACACCTTAAGCCTTCTTTCTTAAACTTAAACACTTGCAAAATTGGAATTTATATCAGTCAAAATAAAATAGTTCTTCAAACTTTTTATCCAAAGAAATACACAACAATAAAGCCAATTTAGCCGTCGGATTAAACTGCCCTGTTTCAATAGAACTAATTGTTTGACGAGATACACCTACCAATTTTGCCAAGTCACCTTGCGAAATGTTTTTTTCTGCTCGTGCAACCTTCAACTTATTGCGTAATATCAATTCATTATCAATATGCTTGCTTTTCATCACAAAATCGCCCCAATGTATCCCACTAACATAAGTATAGCTAGTACACTAAAAGCCATACCACAAATAATCTCGTGTCTTTGATGCAGATTGATACCTTTGTAGAAATGTTGTGCTCCCATACTTACAAAAAGTATACTGTATACATCATACCAAGTTTGTTTTGCAATAATCTTTACAATCATCAAAATCAAGCAAAACACCAAAATAGAAAATACTGCAATTCCACTTCCTTTTTGTACTACCTGCAGTTCCATTTCATCAGGAGTATTAGTTTTTTTGCTTTGTGCTTTTTGAAGAATTTCCTCTTTATTCATTTCTATCACCTCGATAAGTTTATTTGACATTATGACAAGTTTTTTATGGACTTACATTTTATCCCTGTCCGTTATGTTTGTCAAGTCTTCTTGGCACAAAAATAAAAAACGAGGAAATCATCATTGCTACCAAATTATTATTTATTGAGTTGTTTTGTTTCCTTAGTGTATTGCAATGTTTTACAAATCTGAAATAATATCACCACATAATGGCATCATATACCTGCAAATGTTGGAAGAATATCTTTAAATATAAGCAATTAAAATCATAAAATTTTTATTATATCATAATGAAAAAAATATGGAACTTATATAAGTCCCAATTTTTTTACATTGATTGATTTGTAAAATCAAATTATAATATATAACAGATTGTTAATAAACAGCGAAAAATTATATACTATTATCAACAAAATATTTTTTGACGTAGTAAGGAGAACATAATGAACATTTGGAAGAAGAAAACTACCGAACAAGTACTTGAATCCATCCAAAAAACATCCTTGAAGAAAAACTTAACCTCAAGAGACATTGCAGCTTTAGGTATAGGAGCAGTGGTGGGAGTAGGTATATTTGTTGCTACTGGTGAAGGAGCACATGCAGCTGGACCGGCAGTTATTGTTTCTTTTATTTTAGCAGCTATGGTAGCCTGTTTTTGCGGCTTATGCTATTCAGAGCTTTCCACAATGTTTCCTGTTGCAGGCAGCACTTATTCTTATGCATACATAACCTTTGGTGAAATTATTGCAATGATAATAGGCTGGTGCTTAACGGCGGAATATCTAGTGGCCTGCAGCGCTGTGGCATCAGGCTGGTCTGGGACCTTTTTAGGTATACTAAAAAATCTGGGGATGGCTTTTCCTAAAGTTATAACAGCATCTCCAAGTAACGGCGGATTTGTGGATTTGCCCGCAATATTAATAATTGCAGTAATTACAGCTCTTTTGTGCTATGGAATGAGCGAAAGTGCTAAAATTAATAATGTTATTGTTGGGGTTAAAATAATTATAATTCTTTTATTTATTGGAATAGGTATAGCGCATATAAATGTGTCTAATTATAAACCTTTCAATCCATACGGCTTCAAAGGTATATTTGCAGGTACTGCTACTATATTCTTTTCCTATATTGGTTTTGATGCTATTTCTACTTCGGCAGAAGAAGCAAGAAATCCTAAAAAAGATCTTCCCTTAGGGCTTATCATGTGTTTAATAGTTGTAAGCTTATTATATATTTCAGTTGCATTTGTACTTACTGGATTAGTTCCCTTTAAGGAAATAATTTCAGAAAATGCTCTGCCTGGAGCTTTGGCTAGAATAGGCATAAATTGGGGCTCTACCTTAGTTGGAGTAGGTGCAATTGTTGGTATGATGTCAACACTATTGGTGGTTTTATACGGTCAGGTAAGAGTTTTTATGGGAATGTCCAGAGATGGATTGCTGCCTAAATTTTTTTCTAAGATTCATGAGGTTCACAAGACACCATATATCTCCACTATAATAACTGGAGCTGTAGCAGCAATAATCGCAGGCTTTTTACCTCTTGATATAATAGTTCAATTCTTAAATATTGGAACTTTGCTAGGCTTCATAGTGGTTTCCTTATGTGTTATCCGTCTTAGAAAGACAATGCCTGATTTTAAAAGAGTATTTAAATGTCCTGGGGTACCTTTTACACCAATAATTACAATACTGTGCTGTATTGCATTGTTAACCACATTGCATTTAAAAACCTGGATAGGATTTATAGTGTGGCTTACCATAGGTTTTGTAGTATATTTCACCTATGGAAGAAAGCACAGCCTGCTTCAGAATGAAGCAAAATAATATATAGCTAGACAGAGAAAATTTATAATCTTTGTCTAGCTATTTTTTTATTGAAGGCTCTGTTTTAAATCAGTGTTGATTTTTACACTGATTTAAAACTTCCTTCAGTTCGGGGAGGCTATGTTTTAAAATGTTGATATTATCGTTTAAGTTCTAGAAACTCTTAGGGATTGCGACTTATAATTGGCGTAATTTTGCCCAGGACGGGCAAAGCAATTTTAGCGCCATGGAGGGCGCAATAAAATTGGTAGCCAATTATAACAAAGCAGCCCTTAGAGTTTCTTACATGGGTTCTGAAAGAAACCATGCTAGACGAAAAACGCCTTTATCAACATCCTTTTAAAACATAGCCTTATTGGGATAAGTATTTAAAACTATAGACCGAATTGGTTTATGGTGATATAATTATATAAACCGATTCGGTTTATGAAACTTACGAGGTGAATACTTTGGATAAATTTTTAAATTTAACTATAGAGAAGCAAAATTCTATTATTGATGCAGCACTTAAGGCTTTTGGGAAAAACGGATACAAAAAAACTTCTGCCAGCGATATAGCTGCCGCTGCTGGGATTTCGAAGGCTATGATATTCCACTATTTTGGAACCAAGAAAGCATTATATCTATACTTAATTAATTTGAGCGGCAGTCTTATCATGAAAGAAATTGATGACAAGTTTGATTATGGAGTTACTGACTTTTTCGAAAGAATTAAAATATCCTCAAGCATTAAAATTGCTGTTTTGAAGCAGCATCCGCCAATGATGTCCTTTCTAACCGGTGTATATTTCGAAGAGGATGAAGAAGTGAAAGGCGATATAAAAAAAATAATAGTTGGAAGTGAAGGCTTTAAAAATAAAATTATTAAGGAGGATATAGATTATTCTAAATTTAAAGAGGATGTGGATATAAAGCTTTTAGTAAAAATGATTTATTGGCTTGCTGATGGATATGCAAAACAATTTTCAGAGCAAGGAGAGATTGATTATGAAAGTTTGTACAATGAATTTAGCGATTGCTTAAATTTGCTTAAGAATAATCTTTATAAGGAAAAGTATAAATAATTTAGTTAAATAGCACAAAAAATAAAGGAGGCTGACTTTTATGAATGTGATAGAAATAAACAATCTTACAAAACAGTATGGAAAGGCTAGAGGAATAAGCAATGTGAATATAAATGTAGAGCAAGGAGAAGTTTTTGGTTTTATAGGACCTAACGGAGCGGGAAAATCTACCACCATTAGAACATTACTGGGACTTATTTATCCTACCAGCGGCAGTGCTACTATTTTTGGGAAAAATTGTGTGCAGCATCCCGAAGTAAGAAAAGAACTTGGATATCTTCCTTCAGAGGTATTTTATTATGATAATATGAAAGTCATAGATCTTTTAAAATATTCGGCTAGTTTTTATAAAAAAGATTGCACTAAAAGGATTAATGAGCTTGCAGAAATAATGGATTTAGATCTAAAAAAGAAAATTGATGATCTTTCCTTTGGTAATAAAAAGAAGGTTGGTATTGTTCAGGGACTTCTCCATGAGCCAAAGCTAATCATACTTGATGAGCCTACCAGCGGGCTAGATCCACTCATGCAGCAAAGATTTTTTCAGCTCCTTGAAAAAGAGAATGAAAGAGGGGCTACCATATTTTTCTCTTCACATATTTTAAGTGAAGTACAGAAAATGTGCAGCAGAGTTGCCTTTATAAAGGAAGGAAAAATAATCAAGCTTGAAAAGATGAGTACTCTCCAGGAAAACAGCTATAAGAAGATTAGTATTGAAGCTAAAGCCGTGATGGACAAGAATTTCTTTACTATTGATGGAGTTAGCGGGCTTAATGTGAATGGGAATACGGTTAACTTCATATATAAGGGAAATCTCAATCCTGTCATGAAAAAGGTTTCGGAAATTGATATTAAAAATATATCCATTGTGGATCCAGATCTTGAAGAAATCTTCATGCATTATTATGCAAAGGAGGAGTAAGCATGAATATGTTTTTACATGAACTTAAAGCTATGCGTAAATCAGCCGCAATATGGGCAGCAAGTTTAATAGCTTTAGCTGTAATCTTCCTATCCATATATCCCAGCATGGCTAATGATGCTGCTGATTATAAAAAATTACTGAGCAATTATCCAGAAACGGTAAGGGCTATGCTTGGAATAAACTTGGATTACATTACATCGATTTTGGGCTTTTACTCCATGTCCTTTTCTTTTATTTTGCTATGTGGAGCAGTTCAGGCTATGAATTTAGGAGTAGCTATTTTATCAAAGGAAAGCAGGGAAAGAACAGCAGATTTTCTTTTGGTTAAGCCAGTGTCACGTGTCTCCATAGTTACTGCAAAGCTTTCAGCTGCTTTTACTAGCATAGTCATTACTAATGTGGTTTTTTATGCCGCTGCCTATGTAATAGCTAACATTGTCAAAACCAGTAATTATGATAGTAAGCGGTTTTTCATGATTAATCTTACTATGTTTTTTATACAACTGATTTTTATAGCTCTTGGAGTCCTAGTTTCGGTATTTTTTAAGAAGCTGAAATCTGTGCTTCCAATATCCCTTGGGGTAGTTTTTGGATTATATATGATTGGTGCTTTGATTTCTACAGATAAGAACAATGCTTTAACTCGCTTTATATCTCCTTTTAAATATTTTGACACCACTTATATAATAAAGAACGGAAGCTATGAGAGCTCCTATTTAATCGTAAGTTTAATTATAATACTTATATCGGTATTGATTAGTTATGTTGTTTATATTAAGAAGGATATTCATGCAGTAAGTTAGAGCTCGATGATTTTTATGTGTAAAAAATAAATATGGGAGGATTAATTATGAATATTTTTTTCAGGGAATTAAAGGCTAATGCAAAAGCTTTAATCATATGGAGCATATGTATGTTTTTATTTGTCTTGAGCGGTATGGGTAAATATACAGCATACTCCTCTGGGGCAAATAATGATATTTTTAATAAAATGCCTCACACCATAAAAGCATTGTTTGGATTTGGAGCCTTTGATGTAACCAGTATGAGCGGATTCTTTGCTTTCCTATTTTCCTATATTGTGTTAACTACAGCCATTCATGCAGCACTTATAGGAAGCGGTATTATAGCCAAAGAGGAAAGAGATAAAACTACGGAGTTTTTGATGGTAAAGCCTGTATCCAGGATTACCATAATAAATGCAAAATTTATTGCAGCTTTAATAAATGTGATAATTATTAATTTAGTTACTTTGGCATCGTCAATAGCTATGGTAAGAGTATACAATAAGGGAAAGGATATTTCTCATGAGATAATATTATTTTTTATAAGCATGTTTATTGTTCAGCTGATATTTTTATCCCTTGGAGCTATGCTTTCTGCTGTAATGAAAAAGTCTAAGGCTTCGGGATCTTATGTTACTTCAATATTATTGGGTTCTTATGTGGTGTCTAAAGTCACAGATTTAACAGATAAGGTGAATGCTCTCAATGTACTTTCCCCTTTTAAGTATTTTAGCTATGAAAATATTGTAAGGGGTGAAAATTTAAATTTTGTTATTGTGATTTTATCTTTAGTACTCATTGCAATTTTTTCAGCTTCCACTTACTTCTTTTACTTAAAGAGAGATTTGAAGGTATGATAAGCAATTGTACTTTAGTCAATATTATGCTATTATAAAGTCATAAAATTGAATAGTTATTTGACACAGGGGAGTTGGATTGGCCAGCTGAGATTAGAAACCATAATTTCTTAACCCTATGACCTGAACTGGGTAATGCCAGCGTAGGAAGTTGTTTATTATTTGTTATTATAAAAGCATAAATCCTATGGGTTCATGCTTTTTTTAATGAGTAATATCAACATTTTCAAAAAATCATAACAATTTATTTTGGAGGTGTTTGTAAAAATGAAAATCAATGAAAAAATTTCAGAGGCTTTGGACAATGTAAGGAAGAAAACCCCGTTAGTACACCATATAACAAATTATGTTACTGTTAATGATTGTGCAAATATAACCTTAGCCCTTGGCGGATCACCAGTTATGGCAGACGATATTAATGAAGTGCGGGATATGATAGCTTTTGCTTCTGCCTTTGTAATAAATATAGGAACTTTAAATTCAAGAACTGTGGAATCCATGCTTGAAGGCGGAAAGAGAGCTAATGAGCTGAACATTCCAGTGATTTTAGATCCTGTGGGAGCAGGAGCTACGCCTTACAGGACTGAAGCAGCTAAAAAGATAATGGAACAGGTAAAGTTATCAGTAATAAGAGGAAACTTATCTGAAATAAAAACCTTATATGGAATTGAGACTCAAACTAAAGGTGTAGATTCAGGAGAGCTTATAGATGAAAGCGCTGATGAGTTTACTACAGCGAAAAAGGTGGCAAGAGATTTTGCAAAGAAGATAAATGCAGTGGTGGCTATAACAGGAGCGGTAGATATTATAACAGATGGCAGCAAATTATATACTGCACATAATGGACACAAGATAATGTCTAAAATAACAGGAACAGGCTGCATGTGTACATCGCTTATAGGTTCTTTTTTAGGGGCGGTAGAGGATAAGCTTGTAGCAGCTCTAGCTGGAATTGTTTCTATGAGCTTAGCTGGAGAGATAGCTTATGAAAATTTAGAGAAGAATAATGAAGGTACCGGGACTTTAAGAACAAGAATAATAGATGCTGTCTATAATTTAGATGAAAAAACAATATTGGAAAGAGGCAAAATAAATGAAGAGTAATATAAATTATAAGCTTTATCTTGTGACAGATAGAGGAATATTAAAAGGAAGGGATATAGCTGAGGCTGTGGAGGCTGCTATAAAAGGCGGGGTTACATTAGTGCAGCTTAGAGAAAAAGATATAAGCACTATGGATTTCTACAATGTAGCTCTTAAGGTTAGAGCTGTTACTCGCAAATATAATATACCGTTGATAATAAATGATAGAATAGATATTGCGCTAGCTATTGATGCAGAGGGAATTCATGTTGGACAATCTGATATGCCGTGCAGTATTACAAGAAAATTAGTTGGAGATAAGATTGTAGGTGTGTCAGCAGCTACTATAGAAGAGGCCATAGAGGCTGAGAAAAACGGAGCTGATTACATAGGAGTAGGAGCAGTATTCCCAACAAGCACAAAGGAGGATGCCAGAGCTGTTTCAATTGAGTTGCTTAGCAAGATAAAAGACACTGTTTCTATTCCAGTGGTAGCTATTGGAGGAATCAATTCAAAGAATGTTGATTTATTAAAACCAGCTAATATTGATGGAATAGCAGTAATATCGGATATTCTAGCTAAAGAGGACATCACTTTAGCTTCAAAGCGATTAGCTATATTTTAAGCTATGTTTTATAATGATGCTGTAAATGGAAAGCAGTCTAAAGCAGTAAAGCTTTTAGGCTGCTTCATTAACTTCAGAAAGAAGCAGTCTGCGGGCTATTAAAGTCTTAACTTCTTATCAATATATTTTTTAAATTCAACAGATTGTTGATTGGTTTATATTTTCTATTAAATAATTTATTATACCTATATAATCTTTTGTCTCTGCACATGACAAAAGAAGTTATTCCAAGCTTTAGCGCACCCTTGCAGTTTAGTATACTGTCATCAATAAATATCGCCTCTTCAGATTTAATATGAAGCTCCTCCAGTGCAGTTTTGTACATTAATTCATTAGGTTTTGTGACGCCTTTTTTCGAGGAAATCACAAAGGAAGAAAAATAATCTCTTAACCCAGCAGCCTTAAATACATTCTCTAGAGATGGCCATGCATCTGAAACTACGGCTAATTTATAATGCTTGCTTAGCTCTGGAATTACTTCATATACATCACTAAAAAAGGTGTATTTGCTATAGTTATATACATGGTCTTTAGCAATGCTTTCCACTGCCTCTTTTTCTAACTTAAGTTCAGGAAGGCAAGTAGAAAATATTTCATAGTACCTTAAAAAATGCTTGTATTCTTCAGCTTCATCCATGATTAGATTTTGCTTATTTATATATTCTCCGGCTTTATTAAAAGCTGACTTTCTAGCTGAAGAAGATAGGGAATAGAATTTACCTTTGTCCACATATGAGAAAAAGTTAGGGGTTATGTGCCAGTGACCAGTGGCAGATACATTCAGTACCCTGCCTGAATCTAATAAAATTCCTTTAATATCATACATTTTAAAACATATCCTTTCAAACTAAATAAATGTTAATATATAAGAATAGTAATATCAAGGTTTATATATATAAACAGGATTTTCTTGAAAAACATATGATAGCAGCTTGAATACAATTCAATAACAATAGAAATTTATTACTGAAGAAGCATGTCTATTTTACTAAAACAGCTGTGCCTATGGGAACATTGTCGTATATATATTTTGCGTCATTAATAGCAAGTCTAACGCAGCCATGAGATACTGGCTTTCCAAGAGTTCCATCAACCACATTGCCGTTGTTATCTAAGAGAACACTGTGCAGCAAATAGTTACCATAGAATTGAGAATAATACTTACAAATTACATTGCTATTTACCCTGAAATAGGAACCTTTGCTTTGAATTGAAAAATTACCTTTCACAGTAGGAGTGGAGGCTTTTCCGCTGCTGCAGCTCATGGATTTTAGAAGCTTCCAATTCTTGCTGCTGCCCGTAAATAAATTTACCTTTTGAGAAGCTAAATCTATCCAAACAAAATAGCCAGTAGAACTATTAAAGGAATTTTCATTAACATATTGTTCTAAAAGGTTATGAGAAGTAGCATTACTAGCTGGGGCAGGTGCAGGTGCAGGTGCAGGTGGAGTATATTTTGTCTTTTCCGTAGGTTCCTGCTGAAGCTTTTCTAGAGTTTCTGGTCCAACTATTCCGTCAGCATGTAAAGCAAGTCTAGTTTGAAAATCGTAGATTGCATTGAAGGTGTCATTTCCAAAGGAGCCATCTATATCTAATTTATATCCATAAGCCTGAAGTCTTTTTTGTATTTCTACAATTTTATCACCTTTGTCTCCTTTTTTGTATGCTGTTATTTTTACAGTTGCTTTGTCTGAGGAATCAGGTGAAGAAGGAGTTGCTTCAGCTGGCTTGGATTCTGAAGCAGGGGAAGAAGCATTTTCAGTTACAGCAGCAGGCTTTTGGCTCAAACTTGAGGTATTTGTTTTATGGTTTGAAGTCAGGTTTTTATTATTGCGGTAATAATAATTATATATTTTAGTTCCTGAATAGCCTAAAATTATCAGTAAAACGATGGAAATCCCTAAAATTAAACCTTTCTTACTCAATAAAATATCCTCCTCTTTAATAGTAATCTATAACTATACTATTCAGCAAATGCTGTAAGTTTCCTTATATTTTATTGGGTCTGTTTTAAATCAGTGTTGATTTTTACACTGATTTAAAACTTTATTGATTAATAATGTTTTTTAGTTTATAATGATATTCGTCCATTATTGGACGAATATTGCTTATGAAAGTGGGTTTTGTTGCGGAATGAATTCAAAGAAAAGAAATATAGTAATAGCATTAATGGTAGCGATGTTTTTAGGAGCAGTAGAGGGAACCGTAGTTACTACAGCTATTCCTACCATAGTGAAGGATTTACAGGGGTTTGAAATTATTAGTTTAGTTTTTTCAGCATATTTATTGACTTCTGCTATCTCCACTCCTATATATGGCAAACTGTCAGATTTATATGGGAGAAAGAATATGCTTTCAATAGGAATAATAATATTTTTATCTGGAAGCTTTTTGTGCGGATTATCTCAGACCATGTATATGCTAATCGCCTTTAGAGCAATTCAAGGTTTAGGCGCAGGTGCTATATTTACAGTTACATACACAATAATTGGAGATATATTTACCTTAGAAGAAAGGCCAAGGATACAGGGACTTATAGGTACAGTATGGGGAGTAGCAAGCTTAGCAGGTCCTTTCCTAGGAGGAACATTAATTGATGTGCTTTCTTGGCATTGGATTTTCTTTATCAATCTTCCTTTTGGAATAATATCAGTTATACTTATTCAAAGGAATTTAGATGAAAATTTTGAGAAGAAGAAGCATCAGATAGACTTTCCAGGGATTATTACTTTATCTCTTGCTATGATTGTTTTCCTAGATATATTTTTACTAACAGAGAATATAAGTATTGATCACAATGTATTTATAATAGTATCCGTGATAATAACTATTATATTGTTAACAGCTTTTTATCAAATAGAAAAAAGAGCAAAAGAACCAATAATTCCTTTTGATGTATTCACAAAAACTAGTTCTATTGTGAATATAATAAGCTTTTTAGCTTCTGCTATACTTATAGGCTCTGATGTATATATGCCCATATATATACAAAACGTTCTAGGCTTTAATGCTACCATATCAGGATTAGCACTGGCTCCAATGTCTGTAGCATGGCTTGTATCTTCGGTAATTTTGGGAAAATGCATAGTGAAATATGGAGACAAAGCAGTAATACTTATATCTAATTCAATATTGCTTGTGGGCACTATATTACTGCCTACTTTGGGAATAGATTCACCAATAATATTAGTATTAATATATGTTTCTATAATGGGCTTTGCTCTTGGTGGAGCTTTTACTACTTTAACAATAATTATTCAGGAATCGGTAGAATATAACAAAAGAGGTGCGGCTACTGCTACTAATTCCTTACTTAGGACTATAGGACAGACAATAGGAGTAAGCGTGTTTGGAAGTATATTTAATTTATATATAGTAAAGTATTTTAATGGAATAGGCATAACAGGAGTGGAGCCAAGCAACTTATATAAGTCATCCGCTCATAATAGTGCTATAACTAGTGAGCAGATAAAGCTTTCATTAACCAGTTCCTTACATGTTCTATTTATAATACTTATAATTATATCGGCAATGTCTCTTGTTTTATCTGTAATCATGCCTAAGATAGAGAGAAAGAGTGCATAAGCTATGAGAGAAGAAAAAGAATTTATAGAATTACTGGATATCTATTATAAATCATGGTTTAGAATTAATGATATTTATCGTGTATGGTCTAAAAATCATGGTATACACGATACAACTCTATTTGTTCTATATGTTATAAATGATTCTCCATATTGTACACAAAATGAAATTTGTGATAAATTATTTCTGCCTAAGCAGACAGTTTCATTGATATTATCTGGGCTTGAGGATAATGGATATATTCAGAGAGAAATAAATCCTAAAGATCGAAGAAATAAGGTAGTAAAATTTACGGAGCAAGGTCATAAATATGCTAAAGCCATACTTGATGAACTTAAAGCAGCAGAAATTGAGGCCCTCAGCAATATGTCTGAAAAGCAGCGTAAGGCAATGGCGGAGATTTTTACATCGCTGCCCGATTTGTTATCAACAAGATTATCTAAATAAAAATTTTAATTATACATCCGTAATTAACCGTATCATAAAGGTACGGTTTTTTGCTTGGGATTTATTAAAAATATTAGTTCCTGCTTTCAAATCACATAATTATTTTATATTTATGACATAATTGTGCCATAATTCAAAGATATAATCTTGAAAGTAATATTAATTACAAAGCATATGAGATTACTACTAAATTAATTATACGAGGAGTAGTTTATATGAAGTTACAGAGAGAATTCAATTATTTTAGTTGGCGTATTTTTGGAGAAAACACTAAAATATTTCGCGGCATAACTTTTTTTATTTTCATACTGGCTGTTGTGCTTAGCAAGTATGTATACTATGACCGCCCCAATCCTATATTTACAGTGGTTATGGTGGCGGCAGGCATTTCACTTTTTAGTGTATTTCAGCAGCTAGCAATTAGTGTTATTAGTTCCATGACACTAATCTATTTTTCACCAAGTGAATTAACGCATGGGAATAACTATGAACCTCTAAGCTTTTTGCATTTTATGAGCTTCTTTTACATAACTTGTTTTTCTCATTTTATTATATGCTTTCTTATTTCATATTTAATAAAGACACATAGTAAACAGCAAAAAGACACAGTACAGTTCATAATGACATTGGCCAGAACCATTGAATCCAGAGATAATTATACGGCTTTTCATTCTAAAAATGTAGCCGAATATGCCAGGATAATAGCTAATAAATTGAAATACTCAAAAGCAGAATGTGAGATTATATTTACTGGAGCTTTGCTGTATGATATAGGGAAAATAGGTATAAGCGATAATATTTTAAACAAGCCTGCAAGGCTGACTAAGGAAGAGTACAATATAATAAAACAGCATCCTTCAATGGGGTTTGACATGGTGAAACCAATTGAAAATTTCAAGGAAAACAAAATATTAGATATGATTTTGTACCACAATGAAAGATATGATGGCAAAGGATATCCATCGGGCTTAAGAGGAAAAGAGATACCGGAATGTGCGGCTATAATAGCAGTGGCAGATGCCTTTGATGCTATGACCTCCAGCAGAGTATACAGAGAAAGACAGAATTTTAGCTTCGCCATAAATGAATTGAGAAAATATTCAGGTACACAATTTTATATATAATTCATTGGTTATACATGGTATAATTGTAAGTATAAAATGTATTATAGAGAGAGGTTAAACAATATGATAAATTCAGTTCTTGGCAAAATAAAGCCTAATGAATTAGGCATAACCCTAATGCATGAACATATAACCTGGGACAGAGCTGGAGCTAAAAGCACAAAGGAATACGATATAGAACAAGTAGTAAACACTATGCTTCCCTATTTACTAGATATTAAAAGCTGCGGCTGCAATACTTTTGTAGATGCTAGTACATTGGGATCTGGCAGGGACTTGAGAATATTGCAGGAATGTGCTAAGAGATCAGGATTAAATATATTAACTAATACTGGTGCTTGGGATGGAAGCAATCAGGAAGAAAAATTTATTCCAGATACACTTAAAGGAAAGAGCATTGATGAAATAGTTGAAATTTGGACTTCAGATTTTACTAATGGAATGGAGGGCACGGACATAAAACCTGCATACATAAAGCTAGCATTAGGGGATACTGGGAAAATAACCGAATTCCAGGAAAAAATACTTAGGGCTGCAGCTAGGACAAGCATTAAAACTAAGCTTCCTATACAGTGCCACACTATACCTGCACATTCTGCATTAAAAGCAGTTAAAATTGTTGAAGATGAAAAATTATCATTAGATAAATTTATTTGGGTTCATGGAGATGTGGAGCAAAATTTTGAAATTATAACTGAGCTTCTTGGAAAAGGTATATGGATAGAGTTCGATTATATAGGGAGATGTAAGGAATTTAGCTGGCAGGCAGAGGCCATTAAAAAATTAAAGCAAAATAATATGCTGGATAGATTACTGCTTTCGCAGGATGCGGGCACCTTTTATTTCGGAGAAAGAAATGCAAAAGAGGATATGCTGCCTTATGACAGAATATTTCGGGAGTTTATTCCTTATTGCAAGGAAAAAGGAATTGGAGATGAAATATTTCATAAGCTATTAGTGGAAAACCCTTTAAGACTTTTAGATTTAGCCTAGATAAAGTTTATTTGAAAGGATATATTTATGGATATTAGTAAAGAACTATCAAAAATGCTGAAGGCTTTTTCTGAATTAGAAGAAGTAGAAGGAATATTATTGGCAGGCTCTCATGCTACCAAAACTAATGATAAAAATTCAGATTATGATATTTATATGTATCTGTCTAAGGAAATACCAATAGAAAAAAGAAAAGATATTACTAATGAATTTTGCAGTTACATAGAATTGAATAATACTTTCTGGGAAACAGAGGATGATGGTATTTTAAAAGAAGAAAATATACCTGTGGAAATAATATATAGAGAGTTAGAATTTATAGAAAGAGCATTGTCTAGAACTTTAATAAAATGTGAAGCTGATACAGGATATACAACTTGTTTTTGGTCGAACTTTATAAATTCAGTGATTCTTTACGACAGGAATGGAAATTTAAAAAGACTTCAAGATAAGTTCAAGATGGCATATCCTTATGAATTAAAGCAAAACATAATAAAAAAGAACTATCCCTTATTAAAATCACAAATGCCCTCATATTACTATCAAATAGAAAAGGCATTAAAAAGAGATGATTATGTAAGTGTTAATCATAGGGTTGCAGCCTTTCTGGCAAGCTACTTTGATATCATATTTGCAATAAATGAATTCCCTCATCCTGGAGAAAAAAAGCTTATTAAAATTATAAAAGACAATGGGTTTAAGGTACCAGAGGATATGGAAGTAAATATAAGCAATATATTGAAGCTTTCAGCTTCAAATAGTTCAGATATATTAAAAGAAATAGATCTATTAATAGAGAATTTGGATAAGCTACTGAAGGAGTTACTGCTTACAGTGTAATAACTGTCAGCAGTTTATTTTTTTATAAGGTTCTGTTTTAAATAAGTGTTGTTTTTCAGCATTCTCTTAAAACATAGCTTTTTAGAAATATTTTTCTTTGGCTCTGTTTTAAATCAGTGTTGATTTTTACACTGATTTAAAACATTCCTTCGGTGGGGAAGGCTATGTTTTAAAATGTTGATATTATCGTTTGAGTTCTAGGAACTCTTAGGGATTGCGACTTATAATTGGCGTAATTTTGCCCAGGATGGGCAAAGCCATTTTAGTGCCAGGACGGCACATTAAAATGGGTAGCCAATTATGATAAAGCAAGCCTTAGAGTTCATTTACGAAAAACGTCTTTATCAACATTCTTTTAAAACATAGCTTTGCATGATACAAGTATCATAAATGTTAATGAAAACCTCTAGTTTTGTCAATAATCAAAATATCGGTATAAAATCGGAAGGC
>NZ_JACTOJ010000034.1:0-30413 GCF_032335695.1 Clostridium sp. 19966 | reverse complement strand
GTCCATGGCGCTAAAATTGCTTTGCCCGTCCTGGGCAAAATTACGCCAATTATAAGTCGCAATCCCTAAGAGTTCCTAGAACTCAAACGATAATATCAACATTTTAAAACACAGCCTCCCGAACTAAAGGAAGTTTTAAATCAGTGAAAAATCAATACTGATTTAAAACAGAACCTAAGATTAAAATACAGCCTTTTACTAATATTTTCACGTATCAAAGGTGGTTAAATTTATGTGTGAACAATTATTATTTTCTACAAGAACAGAATTTAGGGAGTGGCTTACCTCAAACAGTACAACCAATGCTGGAATATGGTTGATTTTTGGAAAAAACAGAAAGATTGAAACACTTACTGCGGAAGAAGCCTTAGAGGAAGCTTTGTGCTTTGGATGGATTGATGGTCAAATAACCAGCCTTGATGAAACAAAATACATAAAAAAATTCACTCCTAGACGTAAAGGAAGCAAATGGTCAGAAAAAAACAAAAATACTGTTTCTAAACTTATAGATCAAAATTTAATGACAGAAAGAGGTTTAGCTGTAATTGAAGAAGCAAAAAAATCTGGAGCCTGGAACACTGCTAAAGCTGCACCAATAACTGAGGAGCAAATTTCTATTTTAGTAGAGGTCCTAAGTGGAAAAGAGCCTGCTTTTTCCAATTTTCAAAAAATGTCCCCATCAGTAAGAAGAACCTATGCTGCTCATTATTTAAGCGCTAAAGCCGAAGAAACTAAAAAGAAAAGATTGGAACAGATAGTACAACGCCTAAACGAAAATAAGAAGCCAATGTAGACAGAAAGACAAGCCTTTTGAAGATGCTTGTCTTTTTACTCTTATATCAATTTATATAATTCATTCTCTTCTTTATCTATACGTTTTTTTATTTTATCTATTATAAGTCTTGTCTCCTGCAGAAAAGTTTTATTATTATCTTTTATCTTGCTCTTAGTATTGAATTTATTCTTATATTCCGAAAATTGATTAAAAATGCCTCCCATGTCTTCTATGTATTCATTGGCTAAGGCTTTAAGCTTCATATCCTCTCCATTCACTAAATTAGGATAGAGAAATTTATCTTCTGAATTAAGATGTATTCTTAATTTCCCAGCTAAATTGTTCATGTGAAAAACCAGTTTATCTAGGTTTTCTCCATAATTATAGCAAATTAGTAAATAAAGTTCCGTAACAAAAGTTACAGAAATAACCTATTTCATTTACTTCCCTATTAAAATATTGTATATTAATAATTACAATATAAAGAATCCTACATTAGAATTTTGTGATGCTCAGGGCTCCAAGTATTTATTAGTATTCTTTTTGGATTTGCGCATTTTATGCAGAAAGGAGTTTACAATGGAAGATTTTATAATCCCAAAGTATTCTGATTTTGAAGGAATTCAGCTTTCAATCTATGATGCTGAAGCTATCCATTGCGGTGGAAATCAGTACTGGTTCACTAAAAAGATGCATAAGTTAAGTGGCTGCGGACCTGTGGCTGCCGCTAATATAACCGCTTATCTTGCTAAATTTAAGCCAGATAAATATGCTAAATTATACCCCTATGAAGGTGTTATAAACAAAAAAGATTATACGAAGCATTTGCAGGAAGTACGCGATTATGTGAAGCCAGGCCCTTTTGGTCTTACTTCTGTAACCCAATTTGTAGACAATGTTCAAGATTTCTGTAAAAGCAAGGAACTGACACTAACGCCTCATATTTTAGAAGAAAATGCCACCATGCATCAAGCTCTAGATTTCATTTCAGAAGCTTTGCATGAAAAACTTCCTATTGCAATCTTAGTGCTTAAGCATCCTGTAAAAGAATTAGATGATTATACCTGGCATTGGATGACAATATTAAACCTAAAGCTTAATTATGAACACAAAAAGCATTATATAGCGGTTTCCACCTATGGGGAACTTCATGAAATAGATTTGGATCTTCTTTGGAATCATAGAAGACCTACAGATATAATACGTTTAGCCTATTTCTCATAAGACCTATAAACCTTGTTAAAGAAAGTTATCTTACAGATTTGTAAGATAACTTTCTTTTTGTAAGCTGATAGACATAGAGTGTCCTCAAAATCAAAACTATAATTATATTGTAAACAAGACAACATATCAAAGGGGGAAATTTTATAAATGGAAATATTAAGGGTAGAAAATTTAAACAAGGTTTATGGTACTGGCAATAGCAGAGTAGATGCCTTAAAGGACATAAATTTATCTGTAAACAAAGGAGAGTTCGCAGCGATAGTAGGAGCTTCCGGTTCAGGTAAAAGTACGCTTCTGCATCTTCTTGGCGGACTAGATATGCCTACTAGCGGAAAAGTTATAATAGATAGCGAAAGCATATATGATTATAAAGAAGAAAAGCTGGCTATCTTCAGAAGAAGAAAAATAGGCTTCATATTTCAATTTTTTAATCTCATTCCTGTATTGGATGTGGAAGAAAACATATCTCTTCCAGCACTTTTAGATAATGAAAAAGTTGATAAGAAATATTTAGACGAGATTATCTCTCTATTAGGACTCACTGAAAGAAAAACTCATCTTCCTTCCGAGCTTTCAGGAGGACAGCAGCAAAGAGTATCCATAGGCAGAGCTCTTCTTAACAAACCTTCTATAATATTAGCAGATGAACCTACAGGAAACCTAGACAGCAAGAATTCCAAGGAAGTAATAGACCTGCTTAAGTTTACTGCTAAGAAATATAACCAGACTCTAATATTAATAACTCATGATGTGAATATCGCCTCCATGGCAGATAGAATCATAAATATAGAAGACGGCGTCATAGTTTCTGATAAATATTTAAAAAACAGTTAATGGGAAAAGGAGGTGAAAACAATGATAACTAGCTATAAGCAAATAACAATGAAATATTTAAAAGCTAATAAAAAAAGAGCCCTTTTGACGCTTACAGGAATAATATTATCAGTAGCCTTAATCTGCACCATTGGCTTATTTTTCAAGGGTATGCAGGCTACCGAAATAGATAATGCAAAGGCTAATTACGGTTCTTACCATATTGCATTTAAAAATACAGATGATAAATTATTTTCTGAGGTTACAAATAACCCAAAGGTAAGTCGTTATGGCTATTACAAAGTTGCAGAAACGATAAATTTAGGTAAGAATTTAAAACTGGATAAATTGGTTGCTACAAATAAAGCTTTGGATTTGCTGCCTTTTAAGCTTAAGGAAGGCAGAATGCCTGAAAATGTTAATGAATTTGCAGTGGAAAGATGGACCCTTCAATACATTGATAAAAATGCAAAACTAGGAGATATGGTAAAAATCAACAACAGCAGCTATAAGCTTGTAGGCATATTAGAAAATTCTATAACAGCTCAAATGCAAAATAATCTTAGAATACTTGTTAAGGATAATTCTTTATCGAAGCTAAACTCTTCTCTGTTAGTGGAGATAAGTTCAAAAACTAATTTAAGAAAAGCTGTATCAGAACTAAAAGGCTTATCAACTAAAGATAATGTAAACCAAAATGGTGCTCTTCTTTCCTTGGAGGGTGCTGGAAGTAACAATTCACTAAACAGAGGCATTGGTATAGTACTCTCTATAGTCATAGGTATAGTCGTTATCGCCACCATAGCAGTTATATACAACTCCTTTCAGATAAGCGTAGTTGAAAGAATGAAGGAATTCGGACTTTTAAGAGCTGTAGGCACCACTCCAAAGCAGATAAGAAACTTAGTGCTAAAGGAAGCCAGCATTCTAGCCTTCACAGGGGTATCTCTGGGCATAATACTGGGTGTGTTAGCAATGTCCATAATCAATTATCTGTTTAAAATCATAGGTAAGGACTCTGTAATTGCCACAAAGCTGGTTATAGATCCTGAGGTTTTATTTATAAGCCTGCTTATTGGAATAATCTGCGTATATATTTCAGCCCTCATACCAGCTATTTTTGCTGGAAGAATCTCCCCTCTTATGGCTATCAGCAGCAGAACAGCTATAACAAAAGGAAAAATAAAAAAGAGTAACAATTTAATAATAAGAAAAATATTTGGTTTTGAAGGTGCTTTAGCTGCCAAAAATATAAAAAGAAATAGAAAGAGGTACAGAATAACCGTATTTTCCATTGTGATAAGCGTTGTTCTATTTGTTACCTTTAAAGCCTTTATAGATATGTCTCTAACCAGCACCAATGAACCCAACAATTCTAGAAATATAAGTTTCACTCTTTACAGCAATATTAGTTCAAATATGTCAAAAACAGATTTAAGCTCTATTTCTGATAAAATCCGTTCCTTAGATTCAGTGGATAGTGTATATGAAGATTACCCTTACTATGATTTTGATTCCATAATTGATCCTAGCAAGGAAATAAAAGAAGCCAAAGTAGTAAAAGATCTGTATAAGAAGTTCTCTTACCAAGGCAGCGAGAAAGCTCTCATAAATTCCAGTATGACAATATATGATGTTAACGCTCTTGCTGAAGCCAAGAAGCACCTTATAGATGGAGCTATAAATAAAGACGATTTAGATAAGGAAAATGGTGTAATATTAATTAAGAAAAGCTCTACTTATACAGACTCAACAGGTTCTAAGAAATATATAGGTTCTACTGCAGAGCTTAAAGTAGGAGATGAGCTTCCTGTTCAATATGCTGATTCTACCCAATATCAAACTGAATTTGGAAAAGGTAAGGTAAAAACTGTAAAGATACTAGCTATTATATCTGACTCTCCTTTTGACTTTTTAGGTTCTCAAAGAGGATTAAAATTCATTACTACGGACAAGGTTATTAAAAGCTTAACAGAAAAAAAGGATATTTCCCCTGAGGATCTCTCTATAAAGATAAAAGATGTAAATAATGATAAAGCTGTAGAGCAGCAGCTTCAGGAAGTGCTTAGATCGGATGCCAGCTTAAATTTATATAATCAAATTGACAGCAACAGAAGAACAAAAGCATCAGAGCTTATGCTTGAGATACTTATATATGGATTCATAACTGTAATTGCCTTGATTAGCTCTGTAAATATAGTAAATACTCTTACTACAGGTATAATCCTAAGAAGAAGAGAATTTGCGTCATTAAAATCCATAGGTCTAACTCAAAGGGGCTTAAAAAAGATGGTTATATTGGAAGGCATGCTGTACTCCATTGTAGGAACCATATACGGCTCAATAATATCCTTAGCATTAGCATATGGGTTAAAAATTGGTTTTTCTGAAATAAATAATATACAGTGGTTCTTTCCTTGGCAAGCCATGCTCATAGCTTTAATAGCTTCCCTAATAATAGGCTATTTGGCTGTGCTATCTCCTCTTTCCAGAATCAAAAAAGCAAATTTGATTGAAGCTATAAGAGAAGAGTAAAAACTGCTATAATTACTATTAGATTTAAGTATGTAAATGAGGTGAAAATTTTGGCTAATACTCTTTTATTAGTGGAAGATGATGAGTCCTTAGCTCTTGGCGTGGAATTTACTCTTAAGGACGAAGGTTATGAGGTTCTAGTAGCTCCTACTCTTGGCGATGGCAGAAAAGCTTTTAAGGAAAGCCACATAGATCTCGTAATACTGGATGTGAATCTTCCCGATGGCAGCGGCTATGAGCTTTGTAAGGAAATAAGAAAGACAAGCGATGTGCCTATAATGTTTCTTACCGCCTTAGATGAGGAAGTTAATATAGTTCTTGGACTTGAAATAGGCGGAGATGATTATATAACCAAACCCTTCAGAGTAAGGGAGCTTCTATCAAGAGTTAAGGTGCTACTTAGAAGAGCTAGCAAAAATGTTATAAATAAAACAAGGCTTAGGAGCGGAAATATAATTGTAGATACCTCCAGTGCTCTAGTAAGCAAAGATGGAAAGGAAATAGTTTTAACTGCTCAGGAATACAAGCTTTTGCTCATATTTATAAATAATCCAGAAATTATAATGAAAAAAGATAAGATATTGGAAAAGCTCATCGAAGGAGAAGAAGTATTTTTCGATGAAAATACCTTGGCTGTTTATATTAACAGGATAAGAGAAAAAATAGAAGATACCTCTAAAAACCCTCAATATATAATCACTCAAAGAGGAATGGGCTATAAGTGGAACAAAGAAGTCCTTCCTCTGTGATAAGGAGATAAAACTATGAAAAAATATTATATAAATCCAGAGCTTAGATTAAGCTCACTTATCCTAATATGTATTTCATTCTTCTTCTTAACCAGTACGCTTATCTTTATGAAAATATATAATGACAATCTAAAACGAGATTATATAAACACTGTAGGTGCTGTAACTTCAAAAATTTTAGATAAAAACCCTCAGCTTGAGAAGGATATTATTCCGCTGGTTACCAAGCAGCCTACTGCTGAGGAAATAAAAAAAGGTCAGCAGCTATTAAGCGACTATGGTATAACAGATACTTTGGAAAATGAATTTTTCCCTTACATGA
Organism: Clostridium sp. 19966; assembly: GCF_032335695.1. Taxonomy (NCBI): domain Bacteria; kingdom Bacillati; phylum Bacillota; class Clostridia; order Eubacteriales; family Clostridiaceae; genus Clostridium; species Clostridium sp. 19966. The sequence continues at coordinate 23,995 of NZ_JACTOJ010000034.1, read as the reverse complement.
AGGATACTGCAAGCAAAAACAATTACTCAGTCTTAGCAATATTTATTAGTATGACAGTAATTTTATTTATCTTGAATTATCTGCAGTATACATTTTTCTATAAAAGGTTGAGAGCTATAACTGTGGGTGCAAAAAAAGTTATAGAGGGAGATTTTGATATAAATTTAAATGAAAATAGAGAAGGAGACCTGTCAAAGCTTGCAGTCTCCTTTAACTCTATGAAGCACATCATAGGAAGCACAATAAGCGAATTAAAAAAAGAGAAACAATTCTTAGTGGATATTTTATCAGATATATCCCATCAACTAAAAACTCCCTTATCCTCAATGATGGTATACAACGAAATAATGCTCACTAAAAATTTGTCCAAAGAGCAGAGCCAAAAATTCTTAGAAAGCAATGAAAAACAGCTGGATAGGATGAACTGGCTTATACAGAGCATACTAAAGCTAGCAAAGCTTGATGCTGCAGCCATAGAATTTTTCAAAGTAAAGCAAGGCTTAAATGAAACCATTGAAGAATCCATAGCTGCCCTATCTTCAAAAGCCATCAGCGCTGAAGTAAATATATTTTTCCAAGAAGGCAATGAAATAATTTTTCAGCATGATAGACCATGGCTTGAAGAAGCGTTTATAAATATAATAAAAAATGCTATTGAGCATACTCCTCCTGAAGGAAAAATAACTATTAAAACTCTAGAAACTCCTATTTGTATTAAAATTATTATAGAAGACACAGGAGAAGGAATTCTGGAAGAAGATCTTCCAAACATATTTAAGAGATTCTACAAAGCCCCTGCTTCAAGAAAGAATGCTTCTGTAGGCATAGGGCTAGCTTTATCAAAATCTATAATTGAAGCCCATGACGGAATAATAGAAGCTAAAAGCAAATTAAGTGAAGGGACTGCTTTTACAATAATCTTTCATAAATACTAGTCTATGTTTAAAAAGGATGTCCTAACATAAAAATATCTTAAAAAGGTATTTACAACTAGTTAAATTTGATTTACAATGAGGTCATGGAATATATTAGAATTTCTTGAAAGGAGACTGTGAAATGTTAATTTTTAAATTAAGATTAAAAGCAATTGAACAATTAAATATACAGTCTGCTGTCAATAGATAAATATATTAACTTCCATTGAATATGTGATTTTTATTACCGCAGACTTCTACTCTGCGGTTTTGTTGTATTTAAAACCTAAAATTGTAATTGCTGCCGCAGAGAAATTCTGCGGTTTTTATTTTTAGCTATCAAGCCGCAAACAATGATATGTTATATCACTGTAATGCGGCTTTTTATATTAGGAGGAGTTTCAAATGCGTTTAAAATAAAGGCTATATTTTAAAAGGATGTTGATATCCAAAATGAAATTCAGTAAAAGCTTAAAAAACCAAATGAAATAATGTTAATGATAGGAGTTGATTTTATGATAACAGGAAATACTAACGGAATTACATTCGTAATACTTGATAGATTAGAAAATTTATATGAATTAACCATAGACAGTGACAGCATATTTTCTTATGAATTAGTTACTGAAATGAATCAAATTACTAAGCTAATAAAAAAGGAACTATGCGTGGTTATTAACAGACGCGGTAAAATAACAGGAATATCCATAGGTAAGGTAAGCAGTGCTGAAATCCCTGCCTTGGAAGTAAAGGACAAAAAATTAAGCGGTTTTAGAGTGATTCATACTCACCCTTCTGGTGACAGCCGCCTTTCTTCTATGGATACTTCAGCCTTGATGGAATTAAAATTGGATGCCATTGCAGCTATTGGAGTTAAAGAAAATATAGAAGATGTAAATATAAATATAGGTTTAATAGAGGTTCATAATAGTGCCCTATCCTATAAGGAGCTTAGAAACCTTAGCTTAGAAGCCTGCTTAGAATTAGATTTCAAAGACAAGACAGCTTATGCTGAAAAAGCTTTAATAAGTGTAAAGCCCGAGGATGATGATGTAGAAAGAGCAATATTAGCTGGCACAGACACCGAAGAAAGCCTGGAAGAGCTTGAGGGTCTTGCAGAAGCCTGCAATATTTCAGTAGTTCACACTGTTTTTCAGAGAACAAATCGAATTCATTCAGCTTATTATACTGGCCAGGGTAAAGTTCAGGAGGTCTCTCATTTAAGGCAGCTGACAGGTGCGAATTTAGTGATTTTTGACGACGAACTTTCTGGCTCTCAGGTAAGAAATCTTGAAAGAATAATAAAATGCAGAGTTATAGATAGAACTACTCTAATTTTAGATATCTTTGCAAGGCGTGCTAAAAGCAGAGAAGGTATGCTGCAGGTAGAGCTTGCCATGCTAAATCATAAGCTTCCAAGACTTAGAGATGCAAATGCTAATCTTTCAAGGATAAAAGGCGGCGTCGGTTTAAAAGGCGGCGTTGGCTCAAGAGGTCCTGGTGAAAAGAAGCTGGAAAGTGACAGAAGACACATAGAAAAAAGGATAGAAGAAATAAAAGCTGAACTTTCAAAAGTAGTAAAGCAAAGAGCAGTGCAAAAAACTAAAAGAACAAAGAATAATATAAACAGAGTTGCCATAGTTGGTTATACCAATGCTGGTAAATCAACCTTGAGAAACAAAATATGTGAAATATCCAAATCTAATAATTTATCCAAAGAAGGAGTCTTAGAGGCAGATATGCTTTTTGCCACCTTAGACACTACTGTCAGAGCAGTTACCCTTCCCGATAATAGAAAAATTGCTCTCTCAGATACTGTAGGTTTTATCAGCAAGCTTCCTCACGAGCTGGTAGAAGCTTTTAAATCCACATTAGAAGAGCTGTCCGAAGCAGATTTGCTCTTACATGTGATAGATGCTTCAAATGAAAATGCCATAAACCAAATAGAAGCAGTAAATGAGGTAATCAGGGAGCTTAATGCCCAGGATAAAAATACTATTATAGTTCTAAATAAAATAGATAAGGCAGGTTTAGAAAATCTACAAGCGCTAAGAAATTTCTTAAAGGGTGAAAAAATCATGGAAGTAAGCGCTGTTAAGGAAATAAATTTGAAGGAATTACTTGAAATGATAGGAAGAGAAATCCCAAATAAATTATTAGAAAAAGAATTTATAATACCCTACAGTGAGCAAAAGCTCATTTCCCTGCTTCATGAGAGTGCTAATGTGGTTAAAGAGGATTATACCGAGGATGGAACAAGGATAAAGGCGCTAATTCAAGAAGAAATATATAACAGATATGTAAATTTTGAATTATCCTGATTCTTACCATTTGACAGAGTAATAAAAAAACTGTACACTACCAAATGTACAAACATTATTGTACATTTTAATTTAAATATTCGTGTTTAGGAGTGTAATTTATGGAAAATGTATTTGATTATGAAGACGTACAGCTTATCCCAGCAAAATGCATAGTAAATAGCAGATCTGAATGTGACACAAGCATAAATTTTGGAGGACGTAATTTTAAATTACCTGTGGTTCCAGCAAATATGCAGACTATTATAGATGAAAAAATAGCTCTTTATTTAGCGGAAAACGGATATTTCTATATCATGCACCGTTTCCAGCCAGAAAAGAGAATAGATTTTATAAAAGACATGAATTCTAGAGGCTTATTCTCCTCTATCAGCGTTGGAGTTAAGCCTGAGGAATATGCATTTATAGAACAGCTAGCAGCTGAAAAGCTTTCTCCAGAATATATAACTATTGATATAGCTCATGGTCATTCCAATGCAGTAATAGAAATGATTAAGCATATAAAGAAGCATTTGCCTGAAAGCTTTGTCATAGCAGGAAATGTTGGAACGCCTGAAGCAGTTAGAGAATTAGAGAACGCTGGTGCGGATGCCACAAAGGTTGGTATAGGTCCAGGTAAGGTATGTATAACAAAAATTAAAACTGGCTTTGGAACTGGAGGCTGGCAGTTAGCTGCCCTGCGTTGGTGTGCAAAAGCTGCCAGCAAGCCTATCATAGCAGATGGCGGCATTCGTACTCACGGAGATATAGCTAAATCTATCAGATTTGGTGCTTCCATGATTATGATTGGTTCCCTATTTGCAGGTCATGAGGAATCTCCAGGAGAAACTATCGAAAAAGACGGCAAAAAATATAAAGAATATTTTGGTTCAGCTTCTGAATATCAAAAAGGCGAAAAAAAGAATGTTGAAGGCAAGAAAATGTTTGTTGAATTCAAGGGTTCTTTAAAGGATACTTTAGTAGAAATGCAGCAGGATCTTCAATCTTCTATATCCTATGCTGGCGGCAACAAATTAGATGCTATACGTAACGTGGATTATGTTATAGTTAAGAACTCAATATTCAATGGCGATAGAGTATATTAAAAGGTGTGTGTTATTATTTTAAACAATATAGAAACCTCAAATCTCCTATTAATACCTGTGACTTACGAAATTACTAGTTCTCTTCTAAATGGAAGCATTGATGAAATAAAAAAACTTGGAATTACTGCTGATGATAATTGGCCTACGAATGATACTCTTGATATTCTGCCTATTATAAATAAATTTTTATCCATTGATAAAATTCCTACAGGCTTTGAATTCTGGATGATTGTAAAAAAAGAAAGCATGAGCATAATCGGAGACATAGGCTTTCATGGAAAACCAGATGAAAAAGGTGAAGTTGAAATAGGCTATGGTTTAGTAGAGAATGTAAGAGGACAAGGAATAGGCTCTGAGGCATTAAAGGCAATAGTTGATTGGGCGCTCTCCCACCCTAGCGTAAAGATAATTAAGGCTGACTGCTTATTAGATAATAAAGCTTCTGCAAGAATACTTGAAAAGGTTGGAATGAGAGAAGTCAATAGAAATAATGGGCTTATTTATTGGGAGCTTAGAAATTGACATAGAATATCATAGATTATATTATAATATAAGGATATGAATTTTGATTCTTAAAATGTGAGGTGTGAAATGAGCAATAGATTTTTAACTATAGACTAATTAAATAGTTGTCTAAAAAAGGTCATAGGACAACTATGCACTTTTTTAGGGATGATGGTTAAAAACTAGAGCTTTTTTCATTTTGCTGTGTTTTATATAATTGTTGATAAAGTCACTTTTCTTTAGTGGCTTTAGCTTGCATTGCATTTTGAAAGCTGCGATTTAGTTTAAGTCGCAGCTTTTTATATAGGCTATATTCTATAACCTTCATCTCTTATATACGAAATGGAGATGATTTTATGAATATAAATTTTGAAAATATAAGTAAAATTTATAACGGTAAAGAAATATTAAAGAATATTGGCGGTAAGATTTTCAAAGGTGAAAAAATAGGTCTTATAGGCAGCAATGGCATAGGTAAAAGCACTTTAGTCAAAATAATAGCGGGCTTGGAAGCCTTGGATGGCGGAAAAATCAATTATATTCCCGCCAAAGAGCCTATCGCTTTTCTCAATCAAAATTTTTCAGAAAGCGCGGCTAAAGAACTCACTGATAAAACAATTCAAGATATTGTTTATAAAAGTAAAATTTCTGAAGAAAGCTCACTAAAAGCTATACTTCTAGATTTAGGTTTAACTGATAAAAAGCTAGACAGACCCCTGCTGAGCTTTAGCGGTGGAGAGCAAACCAAACTAATGCTAGTGAAATTCTTCTTAGAAGAGGCTGATTTTTTTATAATGGACGAACCAACTAATCATTTGGACATTGAAAGTAAAGCTGTTCTTCAAAAGCTTGTTAATAAGTTCAAGAAAACTATGCTTATAATTTCCCACGACAGATATTTTCTTGACAACACAGTAAACAAAATATGGGAAATGACCTCAAAAGGCATTAAGGAATATGCAGGAAACTATTCTGCTTATAAAGAGCAAAAGGCTATAGCTCTTAAAAATCAGCTTAAAGAATATGATAAACAGCAAAAAACTATTTTTCATTTAGAAGAAGTTATAAATGAAAGAAAAGAATGGTTTATTAAGGCTCATGCTGCTGCTGGGCAAAATGATGCCTTGAGAGCTAAAGCAAAAAAGCAGATATCCATTATGCGTTCTAAAGAAAAGCAGTTAAAAAGGCTTGAAGCTAATAAAGTAGACATACCCCGAGAAGAAAAAAGTCCATGTTTTGATATAATAAACAAAAATATATTAAATTTAAAGCTGCCTAGATACATTATTCGCGTTAAAGCCTTGAACAAAAATTATGATAAAAAGCCTATATTTAAGGAAGCTTCGTTTAATATTTTAAAAGGGGATAAAATAGGCATTTTAGGAAAAAACGGCAGCGGAAAAACAACTCTTTTAAGGATTTTGGCAGGCTTAGATTCTGACTTTCAAGGAAAAGTCAATATAAATCCCTCTATAAGAACAGCCTATTTTTCTCAGCAGCTTGAGGTTTTAGATTACAGCAAAAATATATTAGAAAACCTGTTAAGTGAAGGAGCAGATAAGGCAGACGCAAGAAATCTTCTAGCTAGTCTGCTTTTTAAGGGGGAAGATGTATTTAAAAGCGCTAAAGTTCTAAGCATGGGAGAGCGCTGTAGACTAGCTATTGCAAAGCTTATTTTATCTGGAGCAAACCTGCTTATACTAGATGAACCAACTAATTACCTAGATATAGTGTCTAAAGAAAAAATCGAGGATACACTTAGACAATTCCAAGGTAGTATAATATTTGTATCTCATGATATATATTTTTTAAACAGCATAGCCAATAAGATAATAGAAATTAAGAATAAAAATATATCAACCTATCCAGGTGATTATAAGTTTTACCAAGAAAAGAGCAAAGAAGCTTCCAATATAAAAAATCAAGCCCAAACTCGTCAAAGCATAAAAACAGAAATAATAAGGCTTGAGTGCAAGCTTGCCTTCTTAGGTGGAAAATTTAACGAAAAGTTAGAGGAAGAAGAAAAGAAAGCTCTGGAGGAAGAGTTTCTAAATAAGGCTAAGGAGCTAAAACTCTATAGAAGCAAATTATAATTTATTTAGTGGACAAGAAGTAAAAGTGAAACGGTAATAATTTAACCATATCTTTTACTTCTTAATTTTTACTTCTTAACTCAACTACAAATTACAATTTTATATAAAAATAATTATTCTATAAAAACCTTGAAGATAGTGGCTGTATTATGCCTATCTGAATCCCACTTTGCAAATACCTCAAAGACATAATCTCCCCTTTTGCTTGGCAGAGTAAATATATATTCCTTATACTTTTTAGTGAGTGAATATCCTATACGCTGATCATTTCGATTTAATAATTGATACATCTCAACGCTTAAGGGATTATAAGGTACAGATATAGTAATTGTATCTCCAGACTTTGCGTTAATTTCACTAGTGTATTCCCCTACTTCATAATCTGCCCCAGTTTCATAACTGCTACCTCCATTTTTAGGTATCCAGTTGTGCTCTCCAATAGATGTGGGAATAACACTGTCTTTATATTTTACAATGGTTGTGGGAGGCTGCGAAGGCATCTCGGAAGATTTACTATGTAAAAAACAACCTGCCATCAAAATAAGAATAACAAAAATAATACACAGGTATCTTCTATTCATCTTACACATCCTTCTGCTAAAATGTCAGCTCAGAGTATATACAAATTACACCTTTGCCTTTGTTTCAGTTTTGCAATTCATTTTAAATATACTCAAAGCTCATACCTGACTATGTATATAGCAAAAACAGCAATAATATAGGCTATTACTGCTGTTTTTTTATGTTTTTAACACATTTTATTCACAAACTTTCAAACTTATTTCTTTCATTATATGCAACTTAACTCTCATATATTAGTTTCCCCATGGAGTACCAGGAACATCGCTTAATATATGAATGATTGGTAAGCTAACAGATACAACTATCACTGAAAGTAGCAAAACTCTAGAAAAAAACTTTTTATTTTTGAAAAACACTTTACTCACATCTCCTTCAAATAAATATGTATATTTCTTAAATATTTTCTAAATATCCTTTACAGAATTCACATATTTCTATAACTGAATTAGTATCATTTAATGCTGCAAAATATTGTAATATGTTTACTAATAATAAATCATTAATACTACCTAGCTCTCTTACTAACTCAATAAATTCATCTTTAATATCAATTTCTGCTTCACAATGAGATATATGTAGAAATTCCACAAGAATATCATTAACCACAAAAGAATATCTAAAATCTTTAGCCAATTTTAAAGCCTTTTTAAGAAAGCTAATAGTATTTTCACGTTGTGCCAACTTAGTATATCTTTTAGCAATATCTAAATGCATCTGTGGTAACATGTCAAAATCCATAGAAATATCAGGTATAATTTCCAAAGCCATGTTTAAATATTCGTTAGCCTTATCAAGTTTCTCAAGTTCTATATATATATCCGAGAGATTATTATAGTATATAGCTTTATGACCATAATCATCATTAGGAGTAACTTCTAACAGCTCTCCATAAATTTTTAAAGCTTCATCATAAAGTTTTAAATGATACAAACATGATGCTTTTAACAATAATATCTTAATGTATTTTTCAACTGAATCCTTATTGAGTATTCCTTGGAGTTCCTCTATAAATCTTATGGATTTTTCATATTCCTTCATATAATTATAATAAAGGCTGCTATTAAATAAAAAACCTGCTTTATATCCATTATCAATCTTAGGAAATCTATCTATTGCATAATCACAGACATCAATTCCTTCCTGATATTTTCCTATATAAAAATATGTTTCTGATAGCTTTTTTAATACAGGAACTAATAGAACCATATCCATATTCAAATTCACAAGGCATTTTACATTCTCATAATATACTGAAGCTTTGTAAAAATCATTATTGTTATAAAAATAGTCACCTGCTAACTCGCATATGCGTATTTTTTTATCAATAAAATCCCACTTAAGCATAAATTCCTCTGCCTGCTTAAGTGTATCAACAACGCTTGTAGCATTATTTGATATGGAATTTTTAAGCTCTTCAATAAATTCATCAAGAATCTTATTTGCCTGTGTTTCTTCACTCTCTAGTAAATATTCTATGTCTATGTCCGGCGTCATATTCCTTTTATTTAGTATTTCTTTTACATGTGACATAATAATTTCTGCTGTACTTCTAGTTAGTTTGGCTTTTCCATTTTCAATTTGGCTTATTAAGTTTCTAGTTACGTCAGTTCCAACAATTTCATCCTGATTTAAATTGTATTTATCCCTAAGTCTTCTAAGCTTGTCTCCTATAGGGATTACATTACAGCATTCCACCTATTTTTCACCACCCAAAATTTAATGTAACAATTATAACATTAATGGTATAATTTGTTAAGTATTTCGAGCGTAAAAAGAAATTTTTAACATTTTTTCATTATTTCAATTATATTTTACTAATCTGTTAATTTATTCCTCGCATATCCTTTTTATATGACTACTTTTTTATTTTTGTCATCATCCATTCAATAGCTTTTGAAAAGCCAATTGTTTTGCCTATAAAATTTGCTGCTGCCATAAAAACTTTTGTAAAAACAAATAATATAAACAAATAATACATTATCCCTAAAACAAACTTAATACCCATAAATTTTCCCTTTATTAATAAATATATTACTTTTTATCCAATTATTACACATATTGCATTTATAATCAATAGTCATCTGTTTCAAACCAGTGTTAATTTTTGCAATGCTTTAGAACAAACTTATCTGCTCGTATTCATATCCTTGTCTTATAAAATTAGAAATATTCTTCATGCCATATATTATGCCTAGGCGTTTGCATTCCTGTCTAAATACCTTTTCCAAGGAAGCATAATTTAAAGGATTGCAATAATAAGCATCCCCAAAAGCCTTATAATACTTTTCTTTGATTCCTGGAAAAGCTTCATCCAATTTATTGTAGAAATATTCCCTTTGATTCTGCCTTAAGGTAACTCCAAAACCATGATTAATGAATTTTCCGCCGCATTCATAAGTTTTATTTACTATTGCTTTAATATTATCAGTGTCAGAATTTATAAAGGGAAGTATGGGCATGAGCAGCAGTCCGGTCATTATGCCTGCCTCTGAAAGCTTTCTCATAGCTTCAAATCTCTTGCTGGATACTGCTACATTTGGTTCAATCTTAGCACATAATTCATCCTCTGCTGTGGTAACTGTAAAGTTAGCCACCACAGGAGAATGCTTTTTTATCTTTAAAAGTAAATCCATATCTCTCACCACAAGATCAGACTTTGTATCAATAACTATTCCAAAACCATACCTATTGATTATCTCCAAAGCCCCTCTAGTTAGTTTAAGTTCCTTTTCAAAGGGGTTGTATGGATCACTCATAGCTCCTGTTATTATAATACCCTTATTTCTTTTAGCTTTTAGTTCCTTCTCTATTAAAGCTAAGGCATTTTCTTTAGCTTTAACCTCATCAAAGTTCTCTATATGATAGCAAGCACTTCTGCTGTCACAATAGATGCAGCCATGACAGCAGCCCCTATATATGTTCATATTGTAGTTGCTGCCATACCAACCACCCTTAGCATCATAGCTTGAAATAATAGTTTTTGCAGGTACTGTTTTAATTTCTAATCCCCCGCTTTCATTTTATGCTTAATCTAAGTATAAAAAATAATATATGACAACAGCACGTCATATATTATTTTTCTGCAAATTCTAAAATATCCGCTGGCTGGCAATTTAGCTCCTTGCATATAGCCTCTAAGGTTGAAAATCTTATAGCCTTTGCTTTATTATTTTTTAATATAGAAAGATTAGCATTAGTAATACCTACTCTTTCAGCTAGATCATTTAAAGACATTTTTCTTTTAGCCATCATAACATCTAAATTAACTATTATAGGCATGCAAAAACTCCCTCTCCACCTTATACTGTATAATCATTTTCTTCTTTTACTTCTACTGCATTTTCAAAAACCTTGGCTAGAACATAAATAAATAGTCCGGCAAAAAGAAATATCAGAAACTCCATATCTGTATGAATTCCTGTCTTATCTATGTAAATAAGCTTATACTGTCCGCTAGAAAAATTTATTATAAGATTTATTATATAACATATAGCTACCACTATGCTACAAGCTGACATTCTCTTTAAAGCCTTCACGTTTTCTCTTGTGAAAGGATTTTCTTTAACCAAACTATTCATTATAGCTCTTATATTTATTACAATGATAAATACACAAGAGCAGCCCACTATAAGAAGCAGAAATACTGATAAAAGCTCTAATGAAGTTAATTTATCCTTTAATATAAAGGCTTGATATAAGGTTTCTATAAAGTAAGCTGCACCTAGCAGCAGCAAAATATCCAAAATTATTTTTAATACCTGAGACAATGATCTTCTACCATAATATTTCAATGTTGTCACTTCTCTTTCCAAATATATTTTATTTTTGGCTCTGTTTTAAATCAGTGTTGATTTTTACACTGATTTAAAACAGAGCCTTATTTTTCAGCTATTTTAAAACATGGTTTTTTCTAGTGCCACTGAGGCTAAGCTTGTAACCTATGTTTATAGCCAAATTATAGACGGTATTTGCTCTAGATTTTTTCATTCTTTTGTATATAGACTTAAAGGAGTAGAAGTGTTTTCTAAACCACATATAGCCTTGAAACAGCTCCTCTTCAGTCATATTTTTAGGCTGAAAAGCCACCCTGGTTTTCCCGTTGTAATAACTCCAATCTTCAGTTAATAGTCTGTTTTCTTCTTTTAATTTAGCATAAATAGGTGTCTTAGGAAGAGGAGTTAATATGCTTACAGTTACTCCATCTATGCCTAATTCATTGCAGGCTTCCAGCGTCTTTTCAAATACATCCTTTTTGTCCGTATCAAATCCAAATATTATGCCTGCCTGTACACAAATACCATGCTTATGAATTTTATCTATCAAGCCCTTATACTTATCCACATCATTTATACCTTTATTTACGCTTCCCAGGCTATCCTTTGAAAAAGATTCTATGCCTACAAAGAGATACACGCATCCTGCCTCTTTAGCTAATTTCAGTAATTCTTCATCCTTGCATCTTTCCAGAGTTACCTGGGCAGCCCATCTTTTATTAAGCTTCTTTAATTCCAACAGCAGGCTTTTAGCAAAATTAATATCACCCCAAAAATTATCATCCCAAAACACAAAGTATTTGTTTTTTATAGTTTTAATTTCAGCAATCACCTCTTCAATTGGTCTGGTTCTAAAGGGTTCACAGTATATTTGTTTTAAATTGCAGTAGCTGCACTTGTAAGGGCAGCCTCTTGAGGAAATGACAGCACCTTTTGTAAATCGCCTTTTGTGAATCAAGTCTCTTCTAGCCGCAGGTATGTTTTTAAGTTCTGGCACATCCTCGCAAATATATTGTTCCTGAGCTTTGTCTTCATAGAAATCTTCTAGAAATTTCGGCCATATTATTTCTCCCTCACCCACCATTATGTAGTCGCAGTTTTTCTTTACCTCCTCAGGCAGCAAGGTTGCATGAGGTCCCCCCATCACCACTTTAACCTGCTTTTCTCTAAACTGTTTTGCTATATCATAACAGTGAGTTGCATTTGAAGTATTCACAGTTATAGCTGCCAAATCAAAGCTTTCTTTAAAAGGAATTTTTTGATTATATTCATCCACCAAGGTTATTTCATACTTGCTTTCGTCTATAAAGGCAGCTAAGTAGGGCATGGTTATCTGAATAAAATTATTGAACTGCCTTTTTCTAAATTTATTTATCTCTTTATTCTCAGGCGTTATTAAAAGTATTTTCTTCTTCATAATACACCTCCCATACCTGGATTATATACCCATCAAAAGTAAAAAACAATATATTCTTATTGAAAAACAATAAAAACATATTGTTTAGCTTTATATTTTATTTTATATTACTCAATAGTAACACAAGATATTGTATTTTCTCTAGAATAATAATCATCATATATCATAAATTTTTCATTGATCGATTTATATCCCGCATTATTTAAAGAAGTTGCTCTCTCTTTTGCAGCAGGAATGCATTTAGTAAGTATGGTATTCACCTGAAAGGCTTCATAAAAAAATTCATTAACCACTGACAGTATACTTTCTATTATCTGCTGCTTTTCATGCTTACTTTGAAGATCCATTCTTAAAATTCCGCAGTGATTAAATTTATCCTCTGCATACCTATGAAACATTTCTATGGTTCCTATTATCTCCTTTGTACTATTTAAAATTATTGTCCAACGTATAAAATATCCATTAGAATAGGAACTCTCCCAAAACTTAATTGCTTCCTCTATTCTTTCCTTTGTTGTATAGTGAAAATTATCTCCATGACAATTATCAGAATTAAAAAAAGGTACTGCTTTTTCATCTGAATAACATTTGAGAAGCCTATCTGCATCCTCTATTTTAGTTTTCCTTAAGGTTATTAATGTATTTTTATAGGTTGGACATATTTTATAAATATCCTGAGTCATATTAAAAATCCCCTTTCTCCTGTAAATAATTTGTTCAAAAAGAGTATACCAGAGGATTTGCGACAGCTATATGTCATAGATTATAATATAAATCTAAAATTTCTCTGCATCTATTGCAAATTTTTTCTTTTAGCCCTTTAGGCTCCAGCACTGTAACCAGGCTGCCAAAAGAGAGCAGCGTGCCAAACCATAAATCTTCACTTTCAGGAAGGTGAAGCTTCATTATGAAGTCTCCGTTTTCATATTCCTTTTCAATATCTCCCCTTAAATACTCAGCAGCCTTAACCTTTACTTCCTCTTTGCATAAAAGTTTAATGTCTATATATTTCCTAGTATCTTTTTCATAGCTTTTTCGCAAAAGCACACTAGCTGGTTCATGGCATACTCGCATATTTCCAGCAGTCATCTTAAGATTTTCCATGCGAATAAGCTTGTATAATCTATAGTCTTGTTTTTCTAAGGAATAGGCCAGCAGATACCAAGCATACCACCTGTAATTAACGGCTATAGGCTCAACCTCTTTCACACTTTTCATATTCTCCCCATTGGTATATGAAAAAGCAACTATCCTTTTTTCCGCAATAGCCTTCTCTAATATTTCTAATTTATAATTTATAGCTTTATCTTCTCTTAACACACTAAAATCTAAAAGCATATTACTATCTATTTCATTGTCTTGCTGAATTGCTTTAATTTTTTCAAGAGTTAAATCTAATTTGGGGCTATTGTAAGCAGAAGTTAATGCCTGCAAAGCAGTAATTATGTATGAATAATCTTCCTTCTTAGCTATTTGTTTCTCCATCCTAAAGCCCTGGAGGATTTCATACCCTCCTTCAGCTCCTAGGGAAGAAACCACCGGAATTCCTGCTTCACATAAGGCTTCCATATCCCTCTGAATAGTTCTAATAGAAACTTCAAATTTTTCAGCAAAAACCTTTGCGCTTACTTTTTTATGATTTAATAAATAAATTGTAATTGCTAGTAATCTATCAATTTTCATATCACACCTGCTGCAATTAATAATATATTTCATTATAGCATATAAAAAAACCTGAATAACCACCACGGATTATTCAGGCTTTCAATCACCAATTATAATTTTATAGTCTTATTTTCACCCTTCATTGAAAAGAAATTAGCAACTGCATCTTCTAGATAAAATATTTCAAAAATATCATCATCTACAGAATACATATGTTTAAGTCCTGGCATTGCTTCTAAAGCTTTAGTCTTGCTTTCTACGCTAGTACAGAATGCAGCCTTACCACTTAGACGTATCCATTTTCCACCCTTGCATGCTGAAATTTCAACATTTGGATTTTTAGTTAACTGTTGAAAAACTGGTTTTTTATTGTTCGTACCAAAAGCAAGCTTTCCATCATATTCCATAACAAAGCTGAAAGGTCTAACCTTAGGCTGATCCCCCTCTACTGTTGATACAAAAAATACTCCACATTCATTAAGAAATTCTATAACTTCATTCATTACAATACCCTCCATGTATATCTATATTATTATTCCCTATGGTATAATTATAAGTATTGATAAGGAAATAACAAGTATGCAGTATTTTATGACTAAGTAAGATTTTTATTACTAATGGAGGTAATTCAATGAAAGATATGGTCACTTTTTCACCGCAGAGCACCTTTTGTCCTGTAGCCTACGCTGTAAAAGTTATAGATGGTAAATGGAAGCTTCCTATACTTTGGGTACTGTCTAAAAATGGTACTCTTAGATACAACGAATTAAAAAAAAGTATTGAAGGAATTACTAATATGATGCTATCAACTTCTCTTAAGGAACTGGAACAAGAAGGCATCATTAATAGATTTCAATACAATGAAATGCCTCCTCATGTAGATTACTGCTTAAGCGAAACTGGTAAAAAGCTTCTTCCAGTGCTGGATGAGCTGGCAAAATACGGCGAGGAATTATTAAAATCTAAAAATCAAGCCTAAATTTGTACTCTTTCTCTTAAAATATTTTTTAAAACATTCATTCCACTTATTGCGGAGGGGAAACCAGAATACACTGTCATCAAAAGCATTATTTCTTTTATTTCCTCCTCCGTCAAGCCCACATTAAGTCCTGAATTTATATGAAACCTTAATTGTGGCTCAGCATTTCCTAGAGCCGTTAGTGCTGCAATAGTGGCAATCTGCCTATATCTTTTGCTTAAATTATTTCTTCCGATAATATCTGCATAACTTTGTATTATTAGTTTTGTAAGAGCAGGTGAAAAATCTTTATAGGTATCTTCAAGAAGCTTGGCTTGATTTTTATCTAATTGTGATAATTCCCTTACCCCCGCCTGATATCTTTCCATAGGTGAAACCTCGTTAGTACATTCTTCACCAGCATAGTCCTCTATTCCTTCACTTTTTCTTTCCTCTAAAACCTCTTTTAAAGCATTCATAGCATTTATAGCTGTTGGGAAGCCTGAGTATGCAGTCATTTGAATTATTACTTCTTTAATGTCATTTACAGAGCATCCAACATTTAAAGCTCCATTTATATGAACCTTAAGCTGAGGTCTGGCATTCCCAAGCGCCGTCAAAGCAGCAACTACTGCAATTTCTTTGGATTTTAAGCCCAAGCCTTCTCTTGAGTATACATCTCCAAAGGAATACTCTATCATATATTTTACTAAATCCGGTGATATATCGCTTAAACTTTCTTTTACCGCCTCTCCTGCTTTTCCATCCACCTCTTTTAATTTTCTATAGCCTCTTTCTAATCTACTTTCCTCTTCCATTTATCTTTTCCTCCATTTCACTATAGATTTCAATTTTTTTCTCAACATAAGCTTTAGCTTCAATTAATTTTTCAATTTCACTTTCAATGAAAGCTAAGTGTTCCTTCATAATGTTCTTTCTTTCCGTTACAGTTTCATCTCCCATATGTCTTAATCTTGCATACTCCTGCATCTCCCTTATATTCATGCCCGTAGCTCTAAGCCTATTTATCACTTCAAGCCATTTCAAATCCTCTTCTGTATAAACTCTCTTCCCAGCCGAATTTCTTCTAATATCTTTAATTAATCCTATGCTTTCATAATACCTAAGAGTATGAGGCTTTAGTTTTGTTAATTTAGATACTTCATTTATCTCCAGTTCCAACATAACTCCCTCCTTTAATTGAAGAATAGCACTTAAAGTGCGCTTTAAGTCAAGAAAAATATGATAGATTGCCTATATTTTAAAAAATGTTATATGCTATAATTATACTAAAACCAAGAATTGCAGGAGGCTTGCCATGGAAAATATATATTTTTATGATACCGAGATAGGCAGAATTGCTATAACTGATAATGGAAGTGAAATTACTAATTTATATTTTATCAAAGAAACTATGCCAAATGGCTTTGAAATCAATGAAACAGCTTTAATCAAAGAAGCTCACAGCCAATTGGAGGAGTACTTTTCTGGTAAGAGAAAAGCCTTTAAACTTCCACTTTTGCCTATAGGCACTGATTTTCAGCAATCAGTATGGAAAGCCTTGCAGGACATACCCTTTGGTGAAACTCGCAGCTATGGTGAAATTGCCAAAGCTGTTGGTAATCCAAAGGCTTCCCGTGCAGTTGGTATGGCTAATAACCGAAATCCAATCCCTATATTTATTCCCTGTCACAGGGTGATAGGTGCAAATGGGAAACTGGTAGGCTACGGCGGCGGCTTAGATATAAAAGAGCATTTACTTAAGCTTGAAAATTCAAAGTAATTTACGCAAGAGTATCAAGGCATTTATCAACATTATTTTAGAACTTCGCCTATATTAAAAAGAGATTCACCATATTCAGATGAATCTCTTTTTTATTTGATTCTCAACACAGATTTAAAATTGCCTTCAGTAATGAGAATTATTCACTTCTAAGTGCCACCACTGGATCTTTTTTAGCTGCCATTCTTGAAGGTATAATTCCTCCAATCATAGTTAGTACAATACTTATTAAAACCAGTGCAATTGCATGTAACGGATTAAGCTGTGCCACATTTTTAAGCTCTGTAGCTTTGTAAATTATAGAGTTAGCTGGGAAAGTAAGAAGGTATGCAATTCCTATTCCAAGCAAGCCTGAGCATGATCCGATAATGAAGGTTTCCGCATTGAAAACCCTAGAGATATCTTTTTTCCTTGCACCTAAAGCTCTCAGCACTCCTATTTCTTTTGTTCTCTCAAGAACAGAAATATATATGATGATACCTATCATAATCATTGAAACCACAAGAGATATGGCTGCGAAAGCCACAAGAACAAGAGTGATTCCATTCATGATACTTCCAGATAAGTTTGTTATAATAGCTGACATATCCGTATATTCTATTTTATCTTTATCACTAAGTCCATTATTCCATTTATCTAAATAAGTTTTTATATCTTGCTTAGCATCAAAACTGGTAGGATATAAAGAGATAGCTGTAGGTATACTTGTGGCTCCGAGCTCTTCTAATACGCTTTCTTTGGTCTGTGCTGCAGCCACACCCATAGAAGCCATTCCCGGATTCATATTATTTCTTGTGTTACCGCTTTCTGAGCTATCGGCCAGCATGCCTCCGGTTAATACATTATAATCCGCATTCTTTTGAGCTTTTACCACCTCTGAATCAGCTGCATCCTTAATGAAGCGCTGGGCTAAATCATCAGAGTAAATAACTCCTGAGGAAAGTGAAGTCACCTTTGAATCCTTCTTTATACGAATTATGCCCGTAATTTTCAATGTTATAGCTTTACTGCTGTCATACATTTTTGATAAATCCGTAGGTATTCCATTCACTGCATATACATTCCCTGATTTTGTATAATAGTCATTATTCATTATAAGCTTATATTCTTTTCCTATAATAGAACTAAAATCTGTACTCTTTCCATCTTCAACATCTATTCCAAGCTCCTTTAGCATTGAAGTATCCAGTCTGTTATATTCATCTACCACAAGCAAAAGATCTGTGCTGCTTGTTGAATAGCTGCCTTGAAGCAAATCGTAATAATCCTTTAGATAATTACTGTTCTTACCACTAGGGTTGCTTGGATAAGAGGACAAATTTATTTTTTGAGTATTTAATAATGTAGCTTTATCTCCTGTTTTCTTTAGGATATTCATGTTTATACTTCTGGTATAGGAAACCCCTTCTAACAGAGAACTATCCATTTTATCTAAATACTGCATATAACTATCCGTAAGTGTATTTGTATGGGAAGTGCTATCCTTTGAAGAATCATGAGAATATATAACTTTTTTATCCGTATATTTTTCCAAGGTCACATTCTTGCCTGAAGAAGACTTACCAGGCTCAAGCTTCATGGCTGTCTTCCCAATAGTAATAGGATAATTAGAAAGTGTGCCGGATTCGAAATCATTTATCTGCTTATTAAAGCCGTTAGATAAGGATAAAACAAGTGCAATACCGATTATACCTATACTGGAAGCAAAGGCAGTAATACCTGTACGCCATTTTTTTGTAATAATATTTTTACCCGATAACTTCAAAGCAGTAATGAAGCTCATACTGGTTTTTTTCAGCCTATATTCTGAAGTTATTTCATGATCTTCAAGAGGATGAGTGTCTGATTTTACCTCTCCATCTGAAAATTTAACTATTCTGGTAGCATATCTTTCCGCCAGCTCTGGATTATGAGTAACCATGATAACTAATTTATCCTTAGCTATCTCTTTTATAAGATTCATGATTTGCTCACTTGTTTCTGTATCTAGAGCACCAGTAGGTTCATCTGCTAAAATAATATCTGGATCATTAGCAAGCGCACGAGCAATTGCTACTCTCTGCATCTGTCCTCCTGATAATTGATTTGGTTTCTTATGAATATGGTTCTTAAGTCCCACCTTTTCCAAGGCCTCTATGGCATTTTTATGTTTTATTTTATTAGGGACTCCGCTTAAGGTCATTCCCATTTCAACATTGTCAACAATGCTTAAGTGAGGAATCAAATTATAGCTTTGAAATACAAAGCCAACACTATTATTTCTATAGGCATCCCAATCCCTATCTTTGAATTTCTTTGTTGACTTACCATTTATAACAAGATCTCCAGTATCATATTTATCCAGTCCTCCAATTACGTTAAGAAGAGTTGTTTTACCAGACCCGCTTTGCCCTAGAATTGCTACAAATTCACTTTTCCTAAAATTCAGATTTACCTTGTTAAGAGCAACTTGAGTAAAGTCTCCCGTGGTATAGCTCTTTGATATGTCTTTTAATTGCAACATATAAATACTCCTTTCAGTGGTTCATACTTCCTTTGTGTTCTAAAAGTATAACATTTATTAGTTTTATCTTAAATGCCTTACCTTAAACTTTCCTTAAGTTAATTATTAATTTTATGTTAATGTTTTTTGGGCTCTGTTTTAAGTTAATTTTAAGCATATTAGGCTATAATATATACAATTGAATTTTAAGGTGGTGAAATATATTTTGAGAATATTATTAGTAGAAGATGAAGTAAATCTTTCAGAAGCACTTGTATATACCTTGAAAAAGAACAACTATATAGTTGATGCTGCCTTTGATGGTTTGGAAGGTGAAAAGCTTGCGGAAACAAATATCTACAATGTGATAATTCTTGACCGTATGCTTCCTTTAAAAGAAGGCCTAGAGGTACTAAAGAGCCTTAGGAAGAAGCACATCGCAACTCCTGTACTTATACTTACCGCGAAAGACTCCATCAAGGATAGAATAGAAGGTCTAGATAGCGGTGCGGATGACTACCTTATAAAACCTTTTTCTAAGGACGAGCTATTGGCTCGTATAAGAGCTCTTTCAAGACGTCAAACCGACGAAATAGCTAATGAAGAATTTATAATTGGGAATACGAGTTTTAATCCTTTAAAATGCGAAATATCAGTAGGCGGAAACATTACCAAACTCTCTTCTAAAGAATCGCAGGTATTAGAAATAATGCTGAAAAATAAAAATCTAGTTATAACTAAAGAACTTCTTCTTGATAGAATTTGGGGGTTTCAATCCGATATTGAACTCAATAATATTGAGGTCTATATATCATATTTAAGAAAAAAGCTTAGTGAATCAGCTTCTGAGATAATTATAGAAACAATACGTGGACGAGGCTATTGTTTAAAAGAGGTAGAATGATATGTTTCAAAAACTAAAATTAAAACTAATAATGATCAATGTTACCGCCCTTACCATAGTGCTGGTGATGATTTTTTCCGGACTCTACTTCATGATGTCTCACGCAATAAACCAGCAATCTTCTGCTATCATAACAGATATGGCTAATGAAGAACGCCTAGCTATTTCCTCAGATGCAGGAAAAGGCTTTAACAAAATATTCTTCAATAGCTTTTTTATAAAAATAGATC
The DNA here is from genome assembly GCF_032335695.1 of Clostridium sp. 19966. Lineage (NCBI taxonomy): Bacteria > Bacillati > Bacillota > Clostridia > Eubacteriales > Clostridiaceae > Clostridium > Clostridium sp. 19966. The sequence continues at coordinate 3,284 of NZ_JACTOJ010000034.1, read as the reverse complement.
ATAAAAAAAATATTTTAGACTATTCCTCTGCTTCAAATATTTCAAAGCAGGAAATCGAGGAATTAAAAAATGCAGTTCTTAGTAAAAAAACTCAAATGGGTAATATTGAATATAAGCATTTTAAGCTTAGATTTTTGAAACAATCTAAAAACTATGGCTATATAATAGTATTTTTAGATAACAGCATGGCACTAAATATTCAAAAATCTCTTGTAGTTTCTTCCTTTGCAATTGGATTATTAAGCTTAGCCTTAGTTTTTATTTTGAGTATGTATTTAGCCAATAAAGCTATGATACCAATTAAAAATTCCTGGGAAAAGCAAACTGCTTTCATAGCAGATGCATCACACGAACTAAGGACCCCTCTTGCAGTACTTAATTCTAATCTGGAGATAGTAATAGAAAATGAAGATAAGACTGTACTTAGCCAAGCTAAATGGCTTAATAATATACAAGGCGAAATAAAAAGAATGACAAAGCTTGTAGACGACTTGCTTTTCCTTGCCAGGGCTGAAGAAGAAAAAATGCCTATGTATGATTTTAATATAAGTGATACCCTTATTAAAAGCTATGAAAGCTTTACTCCTCTTTCGGCTAAAAAAGAAGTAACCTTAAATTTCAGCATAGAGCCCAACATAATTATTAATGGAAATGAAGGAAGGATTCTTCAGCTTGTAAATATATTATTAGACAATGCTTTAAAGCATACTCCTCCTGGCGGAAAGATTAATATGCTCTTTTTTAAAGATGAATACTTCTATAAGCTATTAATAAAGGACACTGGCGAAGGGATACCAAAGGAATCTATAAATAAGATTTTTGAAAGATTCTACCGAGTGGATAAAGCCCGCTCCAGAAATCAGGGGGGCTCTGGATTAGGCTTGTCTATAGCTAAGTGTATAGTAAAAGAACATAGAGGAACAATTAAGGCCTTTAGCGCTGAAGGAAATGGTGCAGAATTTCTCATTAATTTTCCCATTGCAAACATCTTCCATAAAAACATTAAGAGAAGCTAAATTTAACTGTTATATCATTAGCTTCTCTTTAATAATTAACTATTATATATATTTCTTAATGGCTTCAATAGTTTCTGTTATATCTTGACTAAAACTCAAGCTTTTATTCTCTATTTCCTTAGGCACTTCAGGATAATTCATGTTAATTCGAATAAGCTTTGCACTTGGATGCTCCTTTGCTATTCCTTCAAAGGGCCATCTTATTATAGAAGGTGTATTAAAGCCAATGCCTAATTCCAGAAGCAGCAGCTTCCCTTGCACAGATTGATTTATGAAATCCACATAATCCTTTTGTTTCTCCATATGAGGTGCTTCTACAAAAGTATTATCCACTCTAAGATTTTTAGCTAGGTAAGAGCCGCAGTGAGGGCACCTAGGTATATCCTCTTCCCTTACAAGAAACTTTTCTTCGTTCATATTATCCACCATTTTTTTAACCATTTCTTCATTATCAAAAATCTCCTGGCAGCAAGGCTTATCACATTGAAATAATCCGTAGTTTCCTTGAGGGGTAAACATTCTTTGCTCATCAAAACCTGCCTTATTAAATTGACTATCCACATTTGTAGTTATAATAAAATAGTTTTTATACTTCATCATATCTAATAAATCAAGGTATACTTTGCCTGCTGGGGAATCATATCTAATTTTTTTAATATGACTTGCCCAGTAAGCCCAAAAGGCAGTTCTATTATTATCATTGGCCTGCCAATAGGTAGAAATCGCGTAACCTATGGTTTTTAGGCCTCTTTTCTCAAGTTCAGGAAACCATTTTTTAAAGAGCTTACTGTCACCATAATTTAAACCCGCGGAAGCTGATAGTCCGGCCCCTGCTCCTATAATAATATAGTCTGCTTTCTTAATAAGTTCAGAAGCTGCTTTTATATTCTCCAAATAATTTTGAGTATTCATCATAATCCTCCACAGTAAATACATTAAAAATAATCCTGTCTAATACATCTCTGTTGTTTTCAAGCCAGCGGCTCACAGTTTCAACTGCAATTTTAGCAGCCTCATCCTTTGGAAATCTAAATTCTCCTGTGGATATGCAGCAAAAGGCTACAGTTTTAATATCCTCATGTTTTTTTGCCTCCTCCAGGCAGGAACTGTAACAGGAAGCTAATAATCCGCAGTCTTCCTCTGTAAGAGCATCATAAATTATAGGTCCCACAGTATGCAGCACATACTTGCTTGGAAGATTATAAGCTCCCGTGATTTTAGCCCTTCCAGTAGGCTCATCCTTCCCTTGCTTTTCCATTAATTCTCTGCACTCCAGTCTCAGTTGAATTCCCGCTGCAGAATGAATAGCGTTGTCTATGCACCTATGTAAGGGTGCAAAACATCCAAGCATTTTAGAATTTGCTGCATTAACTATGGCATCTGCGTTAATTGTGGTAATGTCACCCTGCCAGAGTATAATTTTATCTTCAAAAGGTATTTTGGTTTCTTTAAATACTTCACCTACAGTTAACAAGTCATATGGACTAATTATATTCTTATCCTTATTTTCTTTTGACAAAAGCTCATCCTGAAGCTTAAGTATTTCAGGAGATATTGCCTTTGGTTCTCTCACATTCATAACTGCTCTCAAAAGCTTTCTTTTATTCGAATAATCCTTAGGGACATCAACTTTCCCTAGTTCTTTATTTTCGCTGATTAAATATATCAATAGCTCATTTACTAATTCTTCTTTTCCCAAGATAATCTCCTCCAAAACAAATTGATTTTCGTTAAGGTTAATTATATAATAGGTTCATTAGTATATATTTGCAAGTAAGCACTTAAAAGTGCTGTAGTAACCCTAAAGTAACTATTAATTTTAATATTATTTTTATGGAGGTCCAATTTATATGAAAAAAGATTTGCCTGCTTGTCCTGTTGAAACAACTCTTTTACTGATAGGCGATAAGTGGAAGGTTCTAATTTTAAGAGAACTTATTTCTGGCACTAAACGTTTTGGAGAATTAAAAAAGGCCATAGGTTCCATAAGCCAAAAAGTTCTCACTCAACAGCTAAGATCAATGGAGGAAGATGGCTTAATAAAAAGGAAAGTCTATGCAGAGGTGCCTCCTAAAGTTGAATATTCTCTTACTGAAGACGGATTAAGCTTAAAACCAATACTTGACTCCATGGTTACTTGGGGAAAACAGTATAAAGAAAAGGCTATTCTGAAAACCAATTTTTAGGGTCAATTGACCCTAAAAAAAGAAAAAAAGAATAACCACTAAATTATCCATGAATAATTTTTAAAAAATGGATAATAATTAA
>NZ_JACTOJ010000033.1:0-46719 GCF_032335695.1 Clostridium sp. 19966 | reverse complement strand
TAGAAAAAGGGAAGAGCACGAAATATTTTACTAAATCGTGAAATGCTTCGTGCTCTATTTAGCATTTAGCTAAATTCTTCATGAAAAAGCGAAGCTTTTTCAGTGGCCTCCCCGAACTGAAGGAAGTTTTAAATCAGTGTAAAAATCAACACTGATTTAAAACAGAACCTAAATAAAAAGAGATAGAAATACTAAAATCTATCTCTTTTTATTTTTGCTTCTTACCATGACAAAATTATACTGATTATAAGTCGTACTTCCTAAGAGTGTTTTTCAACTCTCAATATAATCAGATATATATAAAAGTATAATTTTATATATTGAGTTAGATTTAAATTGGAATTTATAATCAACATTTATTTAAAACAGAAGCTATTTTAAAATAGATTAATTTTATTGAATAATAATTCGCTATAAGTTTAATAATAAATAATAAAACATAAATTGTATTCGGAAAGGGCTAATGGAATATGAATGTATATATTGATGGAAATATTGATATAAAAAATGAATTATTAGATAGAGGCTATTGTATTATACAAGATGATAGTGAAATCTGCGATGTAGTAATCTGCGATTTAAAAAATTGCGATTTAAACCAATTAAATAGTAAAATAAATTATAAAAAAGAAGGTTCTTTAATCATTGATATAGGAAGTAAAAATATAAATGACATAGATTACATTCTCAACAACAGGTCATACAGTAATATATTCTAAATAATTAAACTTTAGAAGTAATATTAGATAAAGAAGAAATTTTATCTATACTTTTCACTTTAAGTATAGAATGATATATAGCATGGGATATGACATTTGCAAGCTGCATTACAGTGAATAATCTAGTATTTTGTAAGACCATAAATTCTAATGAACCACATATATTAACTATTCCAGTTATGCTTATATCACCAACTGGTGGAAGTTTTTTGTTCATTGCAGAACCAGGATTTAAGGGTTTCTTTTCAATTATAATATTACCTACATTATTTATAGATCCTAAACAGGCATCTACAGCAATAATGAATGGATCTGAATATTTATCCTTTATGAGGGCAAGTACATCTATTAAGTTTTTAGCATGAACAGGTGATTCAAGGTTACCAAATACAGATATATTGTTTCCCTTTAAAAATTTAAGCTTATCTCCAATTAAAGGACCTAAACTATCACCGGTAGACCTGTCCGTTCCAATACATAAGAAAACAAGCTGTTTTTGCTGCTCTAATGCATCAAGTATATATTTAAATAATATATTGCTAAGGGTATAACTTGCATTTATATCTAAACAATTTAAAACATATTTATTATCCATAATAAAAACCTCCTTATTTGAAGTTTATCCAAAAAGGAGGTAAAATATTCTAAAGAATTTTAACTTTTCTAAAAATATTAAAGAATACAACTAGGAATATGCAGAAAATCATTCCCATAAAACCAGCGGCTTTTAGACCTATGAAGAAAGCTGCAAGAACAGCTACGGGGTGAAGGCCTAAGGAAGAAGAAACTATCTTTGGTTCAGCTATCTGTCTGGTTATGAAAACTATTATATACCATACCAGTATACCTATTGCAGCAAAATAATTTTTATCCGCTGCATAATATCCAATTAATGGAAAATATACGATAGGAATACCTAAAACCGGTAACAAATCTAATATTCCACATAAAACACTTAGCGCAAAGGCATATCTAACATTGAATATTATAAATCCAATAAGAGTTACTACAAAAGTTATACTTATAACTATCATATAGGATTTCACATAATTACCTAGTGTTATTTTTATCTCATTAAGTACATCCCAAAACTTTGAGTATTTTGAATCAAACAAGGGAGAAACCTTATTTGAATTTCTAAATTCAGAAATGTCTCTAGAGAAGAAGTAAGTTGAAATCACAGTGAAAAGAAACAGCATAATCCAATAAGGTATAGAGGATACAAAATTGGTAACCAAATTCAGCAAAAAGGATATTGTCAGAGTACCAAAATTAGCTACATACTTTGTTACATTGTTCCAGTTACTTTCAATAGCTTTTGTAATCGTAGGATTTAAATTATTATAAAATTTATTAATGTAGTCGTATGTATTTTGTATATTTATGTTTTTAGAAGAAACAAAAGTAGTTATTGATGAAGTAAGAGAAATAAGTTCACTAATTAAAGAGGTAAGTATCAGCCCGATAATAGTGAAAAATACAATATAAAATACTAATGTAGTAATAAGCGAAGCTAGGTACGGCTTTAAAGAAAATTTTCTAGCTAAAAACTTCGTTGGTTTTTGAAGTATAAGGGCAAATAAAAAAGCTAGTACGAAAGGAATAGTGTAGGGTAATGTCTTAAAAAAAGTAAAAAAAACAAAGGTGTAGATAATAAAGAAAATAATATATCTGTCCAGTTTTTCTAATAAATTATCCATATTCACTCCTAATAAATTATTTAGTAATATTATTATAAAGATAAAAACTTATGGTGTCTAGAGAGAATATTATCTGCAATAATTACTAGCTCTTCACTATCAATTATCACTTATAATTTGTAAATTGCAAATTAAAGAATATTATATTTCATCAGCAATAAAAATAGGTTATACTAATTATTGAATCTAATAATAAAGGGGCATGTAATTTTATGAACGAATATTATTTAATAACCTTTGATAATACAAGCACTACCATGCAGGCAGAAGGAAAATTAAAAGCTAAAAACTTTGATATAAAGATAATGCCTACGCCAACTTTTATAACAAAAAGCTGTGGGATAAGCATAAGAGTAGAGACAAGTGATGGAGAAAGTATAAAGAGAATACTAGAAGGAGAAGAGATAAAGTTTAAGGGATATTTCTATAAGAAGGAGAATAGTTATAAACAATTGATTTAATGGAGGAAGTTATGGGAAAATTATTCAGTATAGATATAAAAAATGGTGTATTTAAGATATTAGGTATAACTATAACCTCAAGTAATATAAATTCTGCAATATCCTTTATAATATTCTTAGTAGTGCTTTTCTTAGCCATGTATCTATCAATAAAGATAGGAAATAAAGTTATTGCTAAAACTGTAAAGAAGCAAAAGAATATGAGGTTTTCACTAGATGATAAAAAAGCAAAAACCATGGGAGCTATATTATCCAGTATTTTAAGATATACGGTGTATTTTATTGGTATAAGTGCATTACTAACTAAACTATTTGGAAATATAAGTATTACCTTCGCCGGAATTGGTGGTGCGGCTATCGGTTTTGGAGCACAAAGTCTTGTAAAAGATATTATAAATGGATTTTTTATATTGTTTGAAGACCAGTATGTAGTGGGAGATTATATATCAGTAGATAATATGAAGGGTATAGTGGACAGCATAGAGCTTAGAGTAACAAAGCTCAAAGATTTCAATGGAGATTTACATATCATACCTAATGGAATGATCACTAAGGTTACTAACCACTCTAGAAATAATATGAGATTTATGGTAGAAATGGATATTGCCTATGAAGAAGACACCTACAAGGCAACTGAAATTTTAAAGGAAGCCTGCGAAAGCTTTAAAAAGGAACATGAGAATGTGGTAGAGGGTCCTAATGTAGTCGGAGTGGTGGCTTTGAAAGACAGCGGAGTAACCCTTAGAGTTGTTGGAAAAGCGAAGCCTATGACTCAATGGGATCTTGAGCCTGAATTGAGAGCCTATCTGAAAAAGATTTTAGATGTTAATAATGTAGAATTAGCTTATCCAGTTACAAGAATAGTTAATTATGATTTAAGAAAGGAGAAATAGTATGCCAAAGGTTTTTTATATGGGTGATATAGTACAACTAAAAAAACAGCATCCTTGTGGTAGCACAGAGTGGGAGATAATAAGACTTGGAGCTGATATAAAAGCTAAATGCTGTGGTTGCGGCAGGATAGTTATGCTTCCTAGATCCAAATTTGAGAAGGATGTTAAAAAAATAATTAAGCAAAACGAGCCAGATAATAATGAAAAAAGTATTGAAATCTAGGTGACATTGTGGTATAATAACCAATTGTAGTCCCTGCTGTAATCAAAGATTACGGCCGTTAGTCCAAAGGGAGGAGGTGGAATTGATGAGAAAGTATGAAACTATATTTATATTACATCCATCACTAGACGAGGAAAGCGTAAAAGCTAATATCGAAAAGTTTAAAGGTGTAATAGAAAATGGCGGAGGTACTGTTGACAATGTTGATTTCTGGGGTAAGAGAAAGCTTGCTTATGAAATAAACAAAGTTGGCGAAGGCTTCTATACATTAGTTAACTTCAGTGCTAATCCTGAATTACCTAAGGAGTTAGACAGAATATTCAGAATTACTGATGGTGTTATCAGACACATAATAGTTAAGGAAGAGAAATAAGGTGGTGCCATAATGAACAAGGTTGTTTTAATTGGTAGATTAACACGAGATCCGGAGTTAAGATTTGCTCCTGGCAGTGGTACTGCTGTTGCAACCGTAACTTTAGCGATTGATAGAAGAGTGCCAAATAAGGATGGACAGCGTGAGGCTGATTTTATATCCGTAGTAATATGGGGAAAACAGGCTGAAGCTACAGCAAACTACATGGGAAAGGGACGTCTCATGGGGGTTAGCGGAAGAATCCAGACTAGAACTTATGATGCTAAAGATGGTACTAAACGTTATGTTACAGAAGTTGTAGCAGAAGAAGTACAATTCCTTGACAAAGGAAATGGTGCTAGTAACCCTAGAACCAATAACACAAATTCTGAATTTGGCATGGCAGGAGGATTTAATTCCGATTCATTTGATATGGATATGACTCCTGTAGATGATGGAGATATACCATTCTAACAGAGTAAGGAGGGATAAGCATGAGTGATAAGAGAGAAAGAGATTCAGTTAAAAAGACTGGCGGAAGAATGAAAAGAGGCAAGAGAAAAGTTTGTTCTTTCTGTGTAGAAAAAGCTGAGTCAATTGATTATAAAGATATCAACAAGCTTAGAAAGTACGTTACTGAAAGAGGAAAGATACTTCCAAGAAGAATTTCTGGTAACTGCGCTAAGCATCAGAGACAGCTTACAGATGCTGTTAAGAGAGCTAGAAACATAGCTTTATTACCATTCACTACTGAATAGTAAATTTAAACCACACTTTTTACAAGTGTGGTTTTTTTATACATAAAATTATATTGCCTTTATAGCTTATTATTTGATATTATGTAATATAAAAACAAGTTTATAAACTTAGGAAAATGGGGGAAGTGGCGTGATTAGAGAAGAGGTAAGGATATTTTCAGGAAGCAACGGAAAAGAATTGGGCAAAAGAATATGTGACTGCTTGGGAACTACTCTTGGAGAATCGAAGGTTATAAAATTTTTGGACGGAAATATATTTGTAAAGATAGAAGAAGCTGTTATGAATAGGAGAATATATTTAGTTCAAACAATAGGCTTAAACCCTAATGATGAATTTATGGAACTGCTGTTTTGGATGGATGCCTTCAAAAGGGCTGGGGCTCTATCAGTAACCTTGGTTATTCCATACTTTGGCTATGGAAAATCAGATAAACAGGAAGAGGATGGAGTATCTATAAGAGCTAGAGTATGTGCGGAATGTATTGAAAGACTAGGCGTGAAGAGAGTTATAACTATGGATTTGCACAGTCCACAGGTATTAGGATTTTTCAATAGTCCTATAGAAAATTTGATGGTTTCACCTGTGCTTTGTGAATTTATAAGGTCATTGAATTTAAAAGAATATGTAGTAGTATCGCCTGATGCAGGTTTTTCAAAGGATGCCAGAAAAATAGCAAGCCATCTTGGAGTAGGAGTAGCAATAGGGGATAAAACTAGAAAATGCCATGATGAAAAGGCAGAAATTTTAGATTTAATAGGAGATATAAAGGGAAAAGACGCTGTTATATTTGATGATTTTACCATATCTGGAGGAACGCTTATTGAACTGGCAAAGGCGTTAAAGGCTAGAGGAGCTGGAAAGATATATGCATGTCTTTCGCATCTTCTTTTAAATGAAGAGAATTTAAAGAAGGTTGAACAAAGCGATATAGACCTTATAGTAAGCACGGATTCTGTAAATAATAACTATATTACAAATAGTAAAAGAATAAAGATACTGTCTGCGGCACCATTGTTTGCAGAAGCTATAGATAAGATAGAAGATGGTAAATTAGTCAGTGAGATATATGATAAGAAGAACTTAGAAAAAATTTATGCGAAAATGCAATAATATTAAAAGGGGATTGATATTATGAGATATATTATGAAGCAAAGAATGTTTTCTTTTGGTGACAGCTTTACTATAAAGGATGAATTTGAAAATGATATATTTTATGTGAGAGGGCAGGTATTTAGTATAGGTAAAAAGCTTTCTTTTGAAAGCATGGATGGGGAAGAACTTCTATTTATAAAGCAGAAGCTTATGTCCTTTGTACCTGTATATGAAATTTACAGAGGAGAAGAGCTCATGGGCGTAGTTAAAAAGCAGATGATGACCTTGTTTAAACCTAAATTTGATATACAGTCTCAAGAAGGAGATATACAGATTGAGGGAGATGTATGGACCAGAGAATATGATTTTTGGAAGAATGGTATAAATATAGCTAAGGTATCAAAAGAATTCTTTGCCTGGTCTGATACCTATGGAATAGATGTAATAGACGGAGAGTACGATGCATTTATATTGGCTTGTGTAGTAATAATAGATATGATATGCTATGATAATGATAATAGATAACCATATGGTTGCACAATAATACAAAAAAAATTACAATATAACTAGGATAAATTATGTAAGTTGTAATGACTCAATTGGAGGAAATGATGAACAATAAAAATAATACAAGAGCCATAACCGATGCAGGCATATTGATAGCTCTTATAGTTGTAATCAATTTAATGGTATCTGTAATACCTATTTTAGATTTAATAGGCATTATAATTTTGCCACTGCCAATAACTTTATTATATTTAAGATATGACATCAGAACTACAGTTATTGCTATAGCCGCAAGTACCATAGTAACTGCAATTATAATAGGTCCCTTTGCAGCTGTTAGTTCTACATTATTGTATTCAGGAGTAGGAATTGCTTTAGGCTTCTGCGTAAAGAAAAACAAGGCAGCTAGCTTTACTATTGGATTTATGTCTATATTTGTTATGATAGGTTATATAGCTGTTATGGCGATAACTTTGACTTTAATTCAGAAAACATCATTATATGATCAGATAAATCAGATGATAGATATGCTTAAAAGCTCCATGAATGAATCTATTAAGCTTTTAAATGCCAATTCTTCAAACAACCAACAGACAAAAATACTTCAGGATTATATTAATTCTTTAACTCCTAAGCTCCTTATGGCTACAATTCCAGGAGCACTTATAATGTACTCTATTGTAATGAGTTTAATTAACTATGCTTTCTCGAAAAAGATATTAAAGAGATTTAAATATAATCTGAATAAGCTTCCTAGCTTTGATAAATTCTATATTGATAATAGAATAGGTGCACTGCTGATAGCTATGACTGCTGTTTCAGGAATATTATACAAGAAAAATGTACCTGCAGGATATTATCTCTTTAATTCATTGTGGATGATTTTGCAATTGGTTCTTGCTGTGATCGGTTCAGCAGTAATATATTATTTCTTAATAAACAGATTTAAGCTTCACAAGGGGCTTTCTGCGGTTATAGTAATATTTTTAGCACTTTCTCAGGTATTCTTCATTGTGATTTTATACTTGGGTTTTGCAGATATGCTATTTGATTTTAGGAAGTTGGATCCTAATAGACTATTTAATAAAAGAAGAATAGGCTAACAGGGTCATGGATAATTTGGAAGGCGGATATTAATGGATAACAAAGATTATTTTTCACCTAGTAATAAAGTTTACATGGTCATATTAGCGGTGCTTATAATTCTTTTATTCATACATGGTCATTTTATAGATGGAATAGTTGCGTTGATTGTGTATGGAATCCTGGTGGTGTATTATTTTGTAACTCTTGAAGTAAAAAAAGTTGAATGGAAAAAGTTCATAGAGAATTTTTCAGGTCAGCTGGATGCAGCTACAAGGAATACACTTGTTAACCTGCCCTTCCCCCTTATAATAATAGGTGGGAAAGGTAATATAGTATGGTATAATCAGAATATGAGCACTGTTTTAAAACAAGAAGAAATACTAGGTAAAAATGTAGCAAACGTTATAAAAGGGTTGGATGCTAAAACCATAAAAAACTCTAAGGAGAATCTTTTTAGGTATGTAAAGGTTAAAGAAAAATTTTACAATGTTTATACCAGTGTGGTTCATGTTTCTGATATAAGAAACCTAAAGGATGAGATTATACTTTTATATTTTTATGACATGACAGAAGTTAAAAATATATTTGACAATAAAGAGTGTGTAATGCTTGTAGAGGTTGATAATTTAGATGATGTGGTAAAGACCACCGAGGAAAATCAAAAGCCTCTTCTCATAGCAGAAATAGAAAGAACCATAAATAATTATGCTCAAAGCATAAACGCATTTGTAAAAAAGTATGGAAACAATAAGTATGTCTTATCTGTACAAGACAAATATATAAGCGAAGAAATAAAAAAGAAATTTGATATATTAGATACTGTCAGAGAAATAAATATGAGCAATAAACTTGCGGTTACCCTTAGCGTAGGAATCGGAAGAGGAGGCAGTACCCCTATCGAGAATGAGAGTTATGCCAACTCTGCCAAAGAATTAGCTTTAGGAAGAGGCGGGGACCAAGTAGTTATTAAAAATGGCGATAAGCTTTCTTTCTTTGGAGGAAAAACTAAGGAAGTAGAAAAGAGAACAAGAGTAAGAGCCAGGGTTATAGCTCATATACTTAAGGATTTAGTTAGTGAAAGCAGTTCGGTATTCATAATGGGACATAGGAATCCAGATGCAGATTGTTTTGGAGCTGCAGTAGGATTATATGGCGTATTGAAAACTTTTAAGCCTGAATGTAATATAATATTAGATAAGCCAAATCATGGGATAAAAGTACTTTTAGATGAATTCAATAAAGATCCCGACTATAATGATGTGTTTATAACCTCTGAAGAATGTAAGAATCTAATAGATGAAAATAGTTTAATTATATTAGTAGATGTACATAATAGAGGGTATGTGCTTAATGAAGAATTGCTCAAATATACCAAACGCGTAGTAATAATAGATCATCATAGAAAATCAACAGATTACATAGAAAATACACTGTTCAGCTACATGGAAACTTATGCGTCATCAACTTCTGAGCTTGTAACAGAGATTATTCAATATATGGTTGAAAAACCAAAAATCAAACAGATAGAGGCAAGTGCTCTTTTAGCTGGTATATGTGTGGATACCAAAAACTTCTATTTTAAAACAGGAGTTAGAACTTTTGAAGCTGCATCCTTCTTAAGAAGGCTAGGCGCAGACACGTTAGATGTAAGAAAATTATTTTCTGATGATCTAAATACTTATATAAAAAAATACCAAATTATAGAATCTGCTAAGGTAGAAGATGGCATTGCTATAGCAATGTGCCCAGGAGATATAACAGATACTGTAATAGCTGCACAGGCAGCGGATGAGCTGCTAAATATTACAGGTATTCAAGCATCCTTTGTACTTGTTAAAATAGAAGAGGATATTAATATAAGCGGAAGATCTCTTGGGGATGTAAATGTGCAAATTATTATGGAGCAGCTTGGCGGCGGAGGTCATATGAATATAGCTGGAACTAAGCTAAGCAATATGTCTATGGAAGATGCTGTTAAGCTTCTGAAGAAAACTATAAACGAAAACTTAAAGGAAGGTGAAAAATAATGAAAGTAATTTTATTAAAGGATATAAAGAACATGGGAAAAAAGGGGGATGTGGTTAATGCGTCTGATGGATACGCAAGAAACTACCTATTCCCAAGAAATCTTGCACAGGAAGCAACTACAGAGAACATGCATATATTAAACCAGAAAAAAGAAAATGAAAGAAAGAAAAAGCTAGAGGAGACCGAAGCAGCTCAGGCATTAGCAGAGCAGCTTAAAGGAAAAGAAATAAAGATAACTGCAAAGTGCGGAGAACATGGCAGACTTTTTGGAGCCATAACTAATAAAGATATAGCTGAGCAAATAACTAAGCAGTTTAATATAACTATAGATAAGAAAAAGATTTCTATGGATACAATAAAACAAACAGGGACTTATGACATAGAAGTCAAGTTGTATTCTGAAATATCAACGAAGATGAAGGTCATTATCTCTGAATAAAGAGGAGGAAAAAATTGAAATCACAATTTAAAATAAATGAACCACAGCTTGAATTAAGTGATGAAACATCATTAGAAGCTCAAGTTAATGTTCTGTTTGAAGTAGCAGATAATGTTTTGGATCAAGGAGCAGTAAAAGCTCGTACCGTTAAGCATAAGCTACAGAAATATATTAATAGCTCAGATACCTTAAAGAGGCTATATGCTATTAACAAAATAATGAGTGATGGAAAAGGATTAGCAATCACTGTTCCAGAAGAAGATGATGCAGATAAAATTTTAGAAGATACTCATAGATGGATAGCTGAGGCAGTGGCTAAAAGATATATACAAAATAAAATAGAAACTGAAGTTGAACAAGCTCTTGTAGATAAGCAGGAAAAGTATGTAGATGAAATAAGACTCGGAATCATAAAGAGACAAAAGGGTCCTGAGAATGCTAAAACTCTAAAGAAGTATGCTCAACTGGAAGTTATGGATTCAATAAAATTGCCTAAAAATGTACAAGCTCTTTTAAGACCTGACAGTTTTTCTGAAATTGTAGGACAAGAAAGAGCCATAAAAGCTTTGATATCAAAGCTTGCATCACCATATCCTCAGCATATAATACTTTATGGACCTCCAGGAGTAGGTAAAACCACAGCAGCTAGACTTGCGCTTGAAGAAGCTAAAAAGTTAAGATATACTCCATTTACTGATAAATCAAAATTTGTTGAGGTGGATGGAACTACTCTCAGATGGGATCCGAGAGAAATAACTAATCCGCTTTTAGGTTCCGTGCATGATCCTATATATCAAGGCAGCAAGAGGGATTTAGCGGAAATTGGAATACCAGAGCCTAAGCCAGGTTTAGTAACTGAAGCACACGGTGGAGTACTTTTCATAGATGAAATAGGCGAACTTGATACTATACTTCAAAACAAGCTTCTTAAGGTTTTAGAGGATAAGAGAGTGGAATTTTCATCTTCCTATTATGATCCAGAAGATGATAACACACCTAAATATGTAAAATATTTATTTGATAATGGTGCACCAGCAGATTTTCTACTGATAGGCGCTACCACAAGAGATCCAGAAGAAATAAATCCTGCCTTAAGATCTAGATGTACAGAAGTATATTTTGAACCACTTTCTTCAAAAGATATTGAAAAAATTGTTTTAAATGCAGCAAATAAGTTAAACATTATATTAGAGGATGGTGTAGCTGAATTTATCAGCAGATATACCATAGAAGGAAGAAGAGCCGTAAATATTCTTGCGGATGTCTACGGATATGTGCTATATACTGAAGGATTAAGTGAAGAGGATAGTATAAATATAAGCCTTAAAGATGTGGAAGAGGTAATTTCTATAAGCAGACTTACACCTTATGAAGAGGTAAATAATGAAGAAAATTATGAGGTAGGGCATATTTACGGTTTAGGAGTAAGTGGATATATAGGCTCTACCATAGAAATAGAAACTGCAGTTTTTAAAGCTAGAGAAGAAGGTCAAGGCAGTGTGAGATTTAATGATACTGCAGGTTCCATGACTAAGGATTCTATCTTTAATGCAGCTTCTGTAATAAGAAAAATAACAGATAAAGATATAAGAGATTATGATATACATGTTAATTTTGTAGGCGGCGGAAGAATTGACGGACCTTCTGCTGGAGCAGCTATCACCTTAAGCATAATAAGTGCAATATTGGATAAACCTTTGAGACAAGATGTGGCTGTAACAGGTGAAATTTCACTTAGAGGAAAAATTAAGCCTGTTGGTGGAATCTTTGAGAAGGTATATGGTGCTAGAAGAAAGGGAATTAAGCTGGTTTTAGTCCCTGAGGATAATAAAAAAGAAGTACCAGTTGGACTTAGCGATATAGAGGTAATATCGGTAAGTCATATAGAAGAATTGATGAAGTATGTATTTTAATTATAGCTTTAGCTATAAGCTATAGAGGAGTTGAACAATGGATACTAAAGAGCAATCTAATGCTCCTAACAACCCGGGAAATGAAAAATCTCAAACAGCTCCAATGCTTAGAAGTCTCCCTCAGAATATAGAGGCTGAACAGTCTGTAATAGGCTCTATGCTTATAGACAAAACCTCTATAGCTCAAGCAGCAGAGGTTTTAAAGGGCGATGATTTCTACAGAGATTCTCATAAAGTAATATTCAGTGCTATATTAGATCTTTTTCAAAAGGATATGCCTATAGACCTTGTAACCCTTATAGAGCATTTAAGGGCTAATGATAAATTGGAGGCTTCAGGCGGAATCACTTATATAACAGAAATAAGTGATTCTGTGCCTACCACAGCCCATTTGCAGTCCTATATAAAGATTGTAGAGCAGAAAGCTATCTTGAGAAAGCTAATAAGATCCTCTACTAATATAATAGAAGAATGTTATAGCAAGCAGGATGATGTTGAAAAGGTACTTGATGGAGCTGAAAAGAAAATATTTGACATAGCAGAGAAAAGAACCACCAATGATTTTGAAGCTATAAGTACTGTACTGGAAAGAGGCTTTTTAGAGATAGAAAGGCTGTTTAATAATAAGGGACAGATAACCGGTGTTGGCTCTGGCTTTAGGGATTTGGATTCGAAGACCTCAGGCTTTCAGAAGGGTGACATGGTGCTTATAGCTGCAAGACCATCTATGGGTAAAACTACCTTTGCTCTTAACCTTGCTGAGCATGCTGCCTTAAGAGAAGGGAAGAGTGTTGTAATCTTCTCGCTGGAAATGTCTAAGGAGCAGCTAGCCTATAAGCTTTTATGCTCCCAGGCAAATGTAGATATGCTTAAGCTTAGAACAGGTAATCTGGATGATAAGGACTGGGAAAATATTGCCCGCGTATCAGGTCCTTTAGCAGCTTCTAAGATATTTATAGATGACACTGCAGGTATGTCTGTCATGGAAATGAGATCAAAGTGCAGAAGAATAAAAATTGAGCACGGTATCGATATGATAATGATTGACTATTTGCAGCTTATGAGCGGAAATTCTTCCTCTGACAGCAGACAGCAGGAGGTTTCTGAAATATCAAGATCCATAAAGGCACTGGCTAAGGAAATGCAGTGCCCTGTAATAGCTCTATCACAGCTTTCTCGTGCACCAGAGCAGAGAGCTGACCATAGACCGATGCTTTCAGACTTAAGAGAATCTGGATCAATTGAGCAGGATGCTGACTTAGTTATGTTTCTTTATAGAGATGAGTATTACAATAAGGAAACAGAAGATAAGAATGTAGCTGAATGTATAATCGCTAAGCAAAGAAACGGTCCTGTAGGAACTGTAAAGATGGCTTGGCTTGGACAATTCAGTAAATTTGGTGACCTGGATAATGTGCATCAAGACTAGAAGAACACATCAACTTTTTATGCAAAGTTGATGTGTTTTTAAATTATGAAAAAATATGTTGACTATTTACTAAATAAGCAATATAATACATCATATAATAAGTTAATAAATATCATTTAAAGGGGAGTGCAATATGTCAATATTGTGGTATTTTTTGTTTCCATTGCTATTTCTAAATTTTAATTTTCTTAGGGCAAAATTACCTGAGCAAATAGGAAGGTATGTTATAGGGTTAGTATATTCATTTCTAGTGTTCTATGCAGGTAATGAGGATAGAAGTCTTTCTTTTTTACTAACTAATATAAAGGTTATAGCTATATTTCAGATTGTATTATTAGTGCTTAGCATGAACGGGGATGATACTAAAAAGAAAGCAGCTAAGGTTGGATTTATACTGTTCTTCTTAGTGGTTACTATAGTTAGCTTCGTATATTCAGCTATGCCATATGTATACGGGGGAGCTAAAAATCTATACTCTATGGCTAATGTAAAAGAAAGCGATAAGCAGTCACCTAAGATAGATACAGAAAATATAATAATAATTCCTCCAGAGACTGCATATTATGAGATGCAGACAGTTCTGGGATCTCTTTCTAATTCAAGCCTTTATAAAATTGGACAAGTAAGCCTTACTAAAACTGAAAATGGTGCCTACTATGTAGCACCTATAGATATAGAGGGCGGTATTAAGGCGTTTTTAAATAAGGAACTGCCTGGAGTGGTATATGTTTCAGCTGAGAAGGTTGAAGAGGCTCAAATAATAAATATGCCTTATAAGTATGGTGAATCACTGGTTTTAAATCACAATGTGTTCAGAGAGTTTAGAAGCTATGAACCCAATAAAATACTTTTAGATGCTGATGTGGAACTGGATGACAGCTTAATTCCTTATTATGTAGGAACCTATGGGCATTATAAATATGGAAGAACCGGACTTCAGGCAGATGGTGTTATTCTCTATAATATTAAAACAGGAGAAATAAAAGATTATCCAAAGGATAAGGTTCCATCCTGGGTAGATCAGATTTATACCTCAAGGATGGCAGAAGATTATAATGATTACTTTGGAAAATATCAAAAGGGATTGATAAACTCCATCATTGGACAAAGTGGAGTTCATGTTCCAACTCAATGGAATTCAGGAGTGGATTTAAATGGACTTGAAGTAGAATCAAAGGAGGTTACAGGCGTTATAGGTAACAACGGAGATTTTTACTACTTTACAGATCATACAAATACTTCAAGTACTTCTACAACTATGACTGGATATACTTTAATGAATACCAGAACTGGTGAAATGACTTATTACAAAACCACTAGCTCCATAAATGGCAAAGGAGCCATGGATTCTATAGAAAAGCTTCTTGGAGCAGACAAATCCAATTGGACTGCAGCTCAGCCTATTTTGTATAATATATATGGAATAGATACCTGGATTGTACCAGTTATAAATAAAGCAGATGGTTCTTTTGTTAAGCTTGGTCTAGTAACCGCTCAGAGCAAATATTCGATAATATCAGATACTAAACAGGATCTTTTAGATTCATTTTCCACAGCCATAGCGGAGGGAACTGTAAATGCTAATAGCGATTTAAAGATAAGCAATAATGCTAAGTTAAATACAGTAGAAAAACAAGGCAAGATAGTAAGAATAAATCAATCTGTAGATAATGGGAAATCAGTATTCTACTTAAAAATTGACAGCGTACCAGATAAAATATTTATGGTAGGCAAGAATGTTAATGCGGATGTGGTACTTGCAAGGGAAGGCGATGAGGTTGATATAAAATACATCGACCTGGAAGGGCAGAAAATCATATCTGTCACTGATTTTACTCTTAATTTAAAGTAGACAAAAGTAATCTATAATTTTTAGGAGGAGTTAGTAATAATAAGTATGAAGGCGGCGTAGTATTTTTTTCATTAATAGCTATGTTAATCATTGATGAATTTCATAGCCTCCCAAACTGAAGGAAGTTTTAAATCAGTGTAAAAATCAACACTGATTTAAAACAGAGCCAAAAATTAAAACAGAGGGAGCACAACAAGGCTCCCTCTGTTTTTTAATATAAGAACTATATGTGCTTAATAGAAGCTCCCGATCTTGATACCTGCAAGTCTAAAGGTAAGATACCTTCTTTTTCCCACACATTAAGAAGCTCTTCTGCATGCTTATATCCATTTAAAAAGGCTATACCGCAATCTCCGCCACCAGCTCCAGAAGATTTACCTGACCCAAAGCGTTCAGCAGCATTACATAGAGCTCTTAGAGCTGCAGTCTCAATATTAATATTAGATCTTTCTCCCAGCCTTTTCAGAGCATTTCTGTTTTCAGTAAGACTAATAATTGCTCCTGCGCAATCATTTATTTTAAAGCTTCTAAGCATTCTATTTACAGCTGCGGAGCTTTCTATTAAAAAATCATTATAAGCTTCAAGATTTTCTGCTTTAAAATCATGGACATTTTTAATCATTGGTGCTGTGGATATAGCAGACTTTGTCCATCCTACTACCAATTGAAGCTCTTTGGGTGATGTAATGGGCAGGATTAATAAGTTTGGCCATTTCTGATTTACTATAGCTATTAGCTTTTTTTGCTGCTCCAGTTCACTAGTTATCCAATCAACGCTAAAAGCAGAGTATTGTAACCACCCGCCATATACTGAGGCTGCTATATCAGCTCCAGAACCAGTATTTTGAGTTTTTATATGAGCAATTGCTGAAAGCTTGAAAATTTCATCTAAGGAAGGAGCTTCATTTTTTCTTCTATTAAGCCTCAATATAGCGGTGACAACTGATACCACAATAGCTGCACTTGAGCCAAGACCATACTTCTTTCCTGTGGAAGGATCATCAAGTTCGCTTCTAATCATTATTTTAAAAGGCATAGGCTTCACCATTTGTTCTTCTAAATATTGATGTACTGCTGAAATGGAATTTGCAATAAAGTTTAATCGGCAATCGTCAACATTAAATTTCACTTTTCCATCATTTATTTCCCAGGCAATATTCATAAGCCCAAGCTGTGGTATAAATATGCGATTTTTTTCTGAGGGCTCAATAATAGCATGGATATAACGATTTACTGCGATTACTACTGCCTTATGATTTGGTTCTAGTACGGCATATTCGCCGGCAATCATAAGCTTTCCTGGTACTTTTATATTATAGCTTGAGCAGTTCATAGATTAAAATCCTTTCTATATGGCTTTGTTTTAAGTCAGGGTTAACTTTTACACTGATTTAAAGCGCAGGATACGTTTATAATCCAGCTAATTTAGTAACAATCCAAGGAGCAGAGTATAGTATCATGAACTGAACACCATAATTAACTCCTAGACGATAAAGAACTCCTCCTACGATGCCAATTAAAAGAACACCGCCAACATTAATAAGACCTGCATCCATATAAGCCAGTAAGATAACTAAGCTGAAAAATAAGCCTAATAGCGCTTCGTGAGGAATCCTCTTGAACACAAAGGCACAAATCTGCCTAGAATATTTTACGGTAACATAGTAAGTGATACATAAAGCTACCACTGCTCCAATTATAGTTGCCCAGACAAAATCCGAATTAGATAATAAGTGATGCATATTGTTCTTAAGATTGTACACTGGTGGAGCGTTAAATAACGGATTAGCTGGTCCAAGAGCCATTGGTGACAAAGGAATACCTAAAGCAATAAGCGGAATTAAAGTCCCTGATATATAGGTAGCGTGGGTTAAAGCTTCCATGCAGGAAATAGAAAGAGAAGCTTTTTCTACTGGATCCTTTGTGCGGCTGGAGAACAATTCTCCTAAGAAAGTGGTGATTCCTACTGGACTTAAGATAAAGGTTATTGATCCGATTACAGAAGTTAAGGCACTATAGGCTGTTTCTTTCTTAGTAAGTATAGTAAAAGGATTAGGAACAGTTTTTATATTATTATCTCCCTTGAAATATATTTTCTTTTTATCAAATCTTTCAAGGCTATCTCTCTTATTTTTATTTAAAAGTTCAAATAAAGTTAGGATAACCGGTCCAATTGTGATTCCAAGAAAAATAGAAGTAGATATATTTGTTCCTTTTGGCACCGCTCCTGTACCCCAGTATAGATAGCGAAGCCCTTGAATCAACAATGCAAAAGGAACTATGGCTGCAAGAGATACCCATTTATTTTTACTCATTAAGGCTAAAAATATAGCTCCAATAAAGAAGACTATGTCCCCATATTGCTTAATCGAGGTTGAAAAAGGGATTAGAGCGTGGGCTAGGAGCAGACTCATTGGTATTGAGACAATTGTACCTATAATTGAACCTGAAGCCATTTTCTTAATGCTCGTGTCTGTAAGACCAAATTTTTTTAATACCATGGCATGTTCAATCATAGGAGTAGACATTACTCCAGCGGGAATACCTGCTATGGAAACTGGTATGGCATCTGTAAGCTTACTTGCTACTATAGCTGAAATAAAGAAAGATAAAATTATGGCAGGCTTTAAGCCTGATAATACTAGAACTAAGGTTACTGGTGCTATGGTAGCAGTTTCATCTGTACCTGGTGCGGCACCAATTATAGTATATATAATAGCTGCGATTACAGCTGCAAGAATCATCTGTAAAATTAATGTAGTAGTCATTTTAATCCTCCTGATGGACTTCTATAAATTCTCTCTTAGGCTTTATAATTATGCTGCAGAGGATAAATCCAATGAGGGCACCAAGGAGACCTAATAATAATTGCTTAGGTCTCTCTTTAGGAGCCAGAAAATATCCTCCAAAGGCTGATAAGCTGCAGACTATAATTGATATAACAAGCTCTTTAATGGACACAAGATCTTCCCAAACCTCAATATTATTTTTAGCCTTATCACTTTCAAGTGATGCTTTTACTTTTTCATCTATATTATTCATTTACTCAACTCCTATTATAAATATGTAATGCCGCCCCCTGGATGGCAGATAAAGATTTCTTTAACTTCTGAAAGCTTCAATAAAGCTTCATATACAATTTGCTCATGTTCTGGCGGGCAAAGTACTTTTACATTGGGACCGGCATCAATAGTAAAATAAGCTGGAACGCCAGACCTTCTAAGCTCTTGAATGCACTGCATGACATACAGAGTTCCGCTTTGCCAATATATAATGGGAGGATCTGAGCCCAGCATGGTCGCATGCATTTTCAGGGCATTTGCTTCCGTGATTTTTCCTAAGACATGAAAATTTTTATCTTTTATTGCCTCTTTTGCAATAATAAGATCATTTTCCACGGTATCAAGCCAGCCTTGATAAAAGGGAGAAGTTAATACCGTCTGCTTCATACCATCTCTGCTGGATACCTTCTTTTCTTCTGAATTTACCAAAACTGAAAGAATACTTATATTCCAGGCGTTTGCAGGAAGAACCTGACTTGCATAGGAATCCTCTCCAGCGTCTCCTATTCCTTTTTGCCATTCCACATAGCCTCCATATATAGAACGGCAGGCTGAACCGGAGCCTTGACGAGCAAGTACTGATAATTGCTTTCTATCTAAATTCAATCCCAGCGCCTTAGAAGAGGCAGCTGCCAGAGCTGCAAAGCCTGAAGCTGAAGAGGCAAAACCAGCAGCTGTAGGTACTTTATTCTCAGAATACACCATTGCATGAAGCTTTACATTAGCCATATTTCTAACCTTATCAAGAAATTTTGAAATTTTTAGAGAAGCTTTATGATCTGCCCTGACATTATTCAGAAGAAAGGTGTCTTTATCAAACTCTGGCCTAAATTCAACAGTAGTTACAGTGTAAAAATGGTCAAGAGTTATAGACAAGCTGCTGTTCATAGGCAAAAACAACTCTTCATTTCGCTTTCCCCAGTATTTTATAAGGGCTATATTTGTATTTGCTTTTGCTGTGGCTTTCAATTTTGTCCCTCCTGTATGAATACTTATTTTTTGTCTTCTTGAATTCTTATATATAAATCAATCTTATGGTGAATAAAGAATATTTTCCTCACTTGAAAAATACCAGCTCTTGGAAGCTCCTGCCTTAATTAAC
This sequence comes from Clostridium sp. 19966, assembly GCF_032335695.1. Lineage (NCBI taxonomy): Bacteria > Bacillati > Bacillota > Clostridia > Eubacteriales > Clostridiaceae > Clostridium > Clostridium sp. 19966. Next base: position 27,102 of record NZ_JACTOJ010000033.1, on the reverse strand, counting down.
TCTTTTGCAATTGTTTCGGCATGTTCTAGGTTTTTAGCAAGAGCAAGCATGCAGCCACCTAAGCCGCCGCCTGTAAGCTTTGCGCCTAGAGCACCTGCGTCTTTAGCGGCCTGCACCAGTTTATCCAATCCTTCATCGCTGACCCCAAGAGATACAAGTCTCTCATGAGTATAATTTAAAAGCTTTCCCAAGTGATTAAAATCGCTCTCTATAAGAGAATTCCTTGCTGAAGCTGCAGCCTTTTCTATTTCCTCCAAGGAGTATTTCACTTCCATAGGGTGCGAAATATATTTCTTTCGAACGTTTTCCACTGCAGTGCGAGTATCACCTATTCTGCCAGTATCGCCTACTGCTATATAAAAAGGAACTTTAGTCTCAATAGGGAGAACTTCTTTTCCTTTCTGAAACCATATGGGATGGCCACTTAGTTCAGCGGCAGTATCGATTCCGCTTGATATGCCGTGAGCATAATTTTCAGCAACTTGAACAAGAAAAAATAAATCCTTATTAGAAAGCTTATGCTCAAAAAAAGAAAATAAACTTTTTACAGATGCTATAGCAACAGCAGCGCTAGAGCCTAATCCACGGCCTAAAGGGATAGAAGAATCAATAAGGATATTTAGTCCATAAAAAGGCTTATTTAATTTATTTAACGCTTCTTTAATACACAAAACTAGTCCTTTCATCTTATCTGGTATTTTGTCAATATGGCCAGTGTAGATATTGGATTCAAGCATGATTGGTCCATCTAGCTCTTTTGTTATAACTTTTACTTTAAGAGGAAAGGGAATCGCTATAGCTGGCTTTCCATAGACAACCGCATGTTCACCAACTAAAATCAATTTGCTATGGGCTTCTCCTATAGCTTTCTTAGTAGAAACTGTACGCATATAGAACCATCCTTTTTTATTTAGCTATAAAATATATTTTATAGTGTTATTCAAATTTTATGTGTTCTGTTAATGAAAAATAATATCTATTGATAATAATAATTGATTAATACTATATTGTCAAACAATACTAATTTCTAGTTAATAACAAATATGATTAAGATAATGTAAAGTATGTTAGTAGTCTTTATGGGAATATGTTATAATCGATTTGGAAAATATATTTTCGCATTGCTTCAGGAGGAATATTAATGGAAGATAAGAATAGCAAGGAAGATTACTTTTTAAAATACCAGGAACCTTGTATAACCTATGACAGCATGATTCACGATAGATTTAGGGACAAAGAAATGCTTAATGGGTATTGGAATTTTCAAATAGATCCTTATGATACTTTTTTAAGAGCAGATTGGTATAAGGAAAACCGCAAGGATATATGCCAAAGAGATTTACCCTACGATTACAGTTTTGATAATTGGGATAAGGTAACAGTACCTTCTTGCTGGAATACAGCAGATACAAGATTCTTTTATTATGAAGGTACTATGATTTACACAAGAACCTTTAAATATGTTAATCGCGGAGAGGGAAGAGTATACATAAAATTTGGAGCTGCTAATTATGAGTGCAGAGTATTTTTAAATAAAAAGTTTATTGGGATACATAAGGGTGGATCAACACCATTTTATATAAATGTTACAGATTTTATTCAAGGAGAAAACAGGCTTCATGTAGTGGTGAGCAACTGGAGAAGAAAAGAAAATGTACCTACTGACAACATGGATTGGTTTAACTATGGCGGATTATATAGAGATGTTGAACTTATAAGAGTTAAAAAGACTTTTATTAAAGCTATGAGAGCAAGTTTAGCGGAAGAGGGAAACCTGAAGAAGATAAGAGTAGAGATAAATGTAGAAGGTGAGGAGCTTAGCGGCAAAGCTCAAGTAAGGATACCTATATTAAATGTTCAGAAGGATTTTGAAGTTGCAAATGGAAAAGGTGTAATAGAATTTAGAGCAGAGCTGGAACCTTGGAGCCCTAATAATCCTACTTTGTACATGATAGAAGTTGAGTACTTGGAAGATATAGTAAAAGACAAGGTGGGCTTTAGAGAAATCAAAGTAAAGGACGGAGAAATCTATCTTAATGGCAAAAAAATATTCTTAAGAGGCGTTTGCTGCCACGAAGAGAGTGTAGAAAACGGAAGGTGCCTTACTGAGGATGAAGTTATAGAAAATATTAAGCTGGCAAAGGAAATGAATTGTAATTTTATGAGGCTTACTCATTATCCTCATTCTGAGAGAGTAGCAAAATTAGCAGATCAGCTTGGAATCATGCTTTGGGAAGAAATAGCTGTCTATTGGTCCATAAATTTTGATAATCCTAGCACGGTTAAGGATGCTAAAAATCAGATGCTGGAGCTTATAAACAGGGATTATAACAGAGCCAGTGTCATAATTTGGGGTGTGGGCAATGAGCATGAGGATACGGATTCAAGATTTACTTTTATGAATGATCTTATAGAATTAACCAAAAAGCAGGACAGCACCAGGCTTATTTCTGCGGCATGTTTACTAGATGAAGAAAAGCAAAAAATAAGTGACAGACTTTCAGATTGCATAGATGTGATTTCAATAAATGAATACTATGGCTGGTACGATAGAGACATAAACCACCTTACGGAGCTATTTGAAAATAGTAACGTAAATAAGCCTGTCATAGTGACAGAATTCGGAGCAGATGCTTTATGTGGACACAGGGGAACTGTAGATGAATTATTTACTGAGGAATGTCAGGCAGATGTATATAAGAAACAGCTTGAGATATTTAGAAAGGTAAAATGCATAAAGGGCTTGAGTCCCTGGATTTTGTATGATTTCAGAAGTCCAAGAAGAACCAATAAATATCAAAGAGGGTATAATTTAAAGGGACTTTTGAGTGCGGATAAAAAGTGCAAAAAGATGTCCTATAATATAATGAAAAAGTTCTATAAAGATATTTATTAATAAGGATATGTTTTAAAAGAATAATGATAAAAAATGAGTTCGCGTTGGAACTCATTTTTTATTTCAGGATATGTTCTATGGCAGCAATCAGAATCCTCCAATATTTTAGCTTCCAGAAGAATGATAGTGTCTTACACCAACCTTCCATATGAATAATGAAAATATAAAAAATAATATACCTCCGGGAAGGGCCATAAAGCCAGTCCACTTAGAAGCTTCACTGCCGCATATAAGCATGGCAGGATAGTAATAGCAAAGTCCTAAGGGAAGTATGAAGGTCAAAAAGCTTTGAATACCTCGTCCAAGAAGAGGCAGCGGTATCTGAGCATATTGAAGAGTGGCATTGGTGAAGATATACATAATATCTAAAGGCTGAAGAGTCCAAAAGGATAAAGTGGACAGCAGCATGAAAATAGATGTATATACCAGAAAACCTCCAATAAGTGAGCCTATTAAAGCTAAGAGTTTAATAGAGGTAATATGAACTCCTAGTGTATTGAGTGAATAAACAATGCAAAATATACCTACACCAACGCGCCCAAAGCGCTGAAATTCAAACTTTTCTCCCAGCACCTGCAAAAAGGTATTTCTTGGTCTTAATAATATTTTATCAAAATTTCCTGCTCCCACATAGTAGGGAAATACATCGTAGCCTCTAGAGAACCATTCCGCAAGACCAAAGGAAGAAGCTGCTATGCCATATACTAATAAAACATGAAATCTTGTCCATCCACCTAGATTTCCGAACCTGGAAAAAAGAATGATAACCCCCATAAAATCTACTATGCTGTTTACTATGGTGGTAAGTATGGATAGAGGCCAAGTCTTATATTGAAGAGTAGATCTTACATTTACTTTCACATAATTAAAATAAAGTCTTAAATCGCTCATTTTAGCCTCCTTGAATAACTGTTTTCTTTAAGAATCTAGCTAGGTTCCATCTTCCCACAGCTGTCAATATAACTATCCATAATAATTGCCTTAAAAATAACTGGGGCACTCCAGCTGCAGGCATTATTCCAGTATAGATTTCACAGGGATAATCTATAAGCCCTGAAAAAGGAAGAGCAGTAAGTACAGGCTTTATCCAATCAGGGAAGATGGATAGGGGAACTAAGGAGCCTGAAAACACAGTTATTATTGCACTCAATAGGTTGTTAAGACCTGGTCCAAGCTCTACATTCAGCAGTATGGTGTTCATAAAGTTGGAAAAAGAGCAGGATAAAAGCAATGCTCCAAAGAGCAGGAGTATGCTTCCAAGCAATGCAGTTAAACTGCTGGGAGGCTGCAGTCTATAGGGCTCAGGAATAAGAAAACATATGATTAAGGCTATGCCTGATTTCAATAGGGTATTTGCTACTCTGGAAGCCATAGATCTAGCAAACCAATGATTGTACATATCTAAAGGCCTGCAAAGCTCATAGGCAAAATCGCCGCTGGTTATCCTTTGATAAACTTCGCTGTCTAGCTGTAATGGGATTAGGCTAATGAAGCATTGAACTATCCAAATATAGCTTATGGACTGCTTTAAGGTCATATTTAAATCATGAGGTCTTCCAAGCCTATAAAATAAAAGCATCAGGGTGGTAAGTATGAGTCCCCAAAATAAATTTATGCATATGCTGGCTAGGGCAACCGTTCTATATTGAAGGCCGGAAATCAGCTTTATGCGAAAGATGGATTTGTAAGGAGCGATTCTCATAGAGACACCTCCTTGTACATTTTAGCAATTATCTCTTCTATAGGCAGATTTTCTACTACTAAGTCTTTTACAGAATAGTTTAGTGTCAAATTAGATATCATCTCTGGAGAAGATATTAGGTTAGGATTGAATAGTATGGTAGCCTTTTGTCCATCTATTTTTATGGCTTTAGCTGAATTAATAGCTTTAGGCATGTCTCCTTCTATAGTAGCTATTATTCTTTTATCAGGAGCATACTTATTTCTTAGGCTATCTAAGGAACCGTCAAATAATAGATTGCCGTGACCTATTACCATAACTCTGCTGCAGAGAGCTTCTATGTCATCCATATCGTGAGTGGTTAATATTATGGTAGTTCCATGATTTTTATTGTATTTCTTTAAAAATTCTCTTACTTTTAGTTTGCTTATGGCATCTAATCCAATGGTAGGTTCATCAAGAAATAACAGATTAGGTTTATGTATTAGAGAACCTGCTAGTTCGCAGCGCATTCTTTGTCCAAGACTTAGCTGCCTTAAGGGGGTATTCAAAAGGTCTTTTAAATCCAGTATTTCCACTAGTTCTTCTAGGGAAGTTTTGAAATTTTGTGAACTAACACCATAAATATCCTTTATCAGTTCTAAGGAATCTATTATGGGGACATCCCACCAAAGCTGAGTTCGCTGTCCAAATACCACACCAATATTTTCAACATGCTTCACTCTTTGCTTCCAGGGTATTCTTCCCATTATTTCTACCTTACCGGAGCTTGGGACTAAGATTCCGCTTAAGATTTTTATAGTGGTAGATTTACCAGAGCCATTAGGCCCTATGTAGCCAATAAGTTCTCCAGCATCAATTGAAAAGCTTACGTCCTTTAGTGCATTCACTACTTTCACTTTAGGCTTAAAGAAACCCTTAAGTGCGCCGTTTATACCTTTTTCTCGCTGATATACCTTGTAGTCTTTAGAAAGGTTTTCTACTAGAATATGTTTCAAAAAATCACCTCCAAAATGCAGGTCTTGAAAATTAGAACAGGCTTTAAATTATACTCCTCCAATTTATGTAAGTCAACAGAAATTGGAAAGGTTTTAAGAGGCATTGCTATAAAACTTCCTTCATTATATTTGACAACAAAATTTCAAGGAAATATAATTAAACAAATAAGTATAGTAAAAAATAAGAAATGCTGCAAATTATAAGCTTTATAATAATGGAGGAATTTTTATGGAAGATTGTTGTAGAAGTTTTGAAACTAAAGTTGTTCATGGAAATGGTTATAAATCTAAAACAGGAGCTGTAAGTATTCCAATCTATCAGACAGCTACCTTTCAGCATCCAGCGCTTGGACAGTCTACTGGCTATGATTATTCAAGATTGCAGAATCCTACTAGAGAAGAGGTTGAAAAAACCGTAGCTTTATTAGAGGGTGGAAAAGAAGGTATGGCTTTCTCTACAGGCATGGCTGGAATAACCTGCTTATTCTCATTGTTTAAGCCGGGAGATCATATAATATTGTCAGATGATCTATATGGCGGAACCTATAGAATAATGGAAGAGCTGTTCAAGGTTTATGGTGTAGAGGCTGACTATGTGGATGCTTCCTACATAGAATTAGTTAAAAAAGCAGTAAAACCTAATACTAAGGCCATATATATAGAAACTCCAACTAATCCTATGATGAAGATAAGCGATATTAGCGCAATAGCAGCTTTAGCAAAAGAAATAGGAGCTATAACTATTGTGGACAATACCTTTATGACACCTCATTTTCAAAAACCTTTTGAGTATGGTGCGGATATAGTGGTTCACAGCGGTACCAAATACCTAGGTGGACATAATGATACTTTGGCAGGCTTTATAGTAGTAAAAGATAATGAAGAGCTTATTTCAAGATTAAGACTTCTACAAAAAAGCATAGGTTCCGTACTTTCACCCTTCGACAGCTGGCTTATATTGAGAGGAATAAAAACTCTTTCAATAAGAATGGAAAAGCAGCAGGAGAACGCTTTGAAAATAGCTGATTTCTTAAGTAAGCATTCAAAGGTTAAGAAAATATATTATCCAGGGCTTGAAAGCCACTTAGGTTATGAAATTCAAAAGAAGCAATCCACTGGCTTTGGGGCTATGATTTCCTTTGAAGTGAATAGTGAAGAAACAGTAGAAAAAATACTTGAAAAGGTGGATTTAATAATGTTTGCGGAGAGCCTTGGAGGGGTAGAAACCTTGATAACCTATCCTTACAGGCAAACTCATGCGGACGTGCCTGAGGATATAAAGAATTCTCTAGGGATAACTAAAAAGCTTTTAAGACTTTCCGTGGGAATAGAGAAGGCTGAAGATATTATTGCAGATTTACAGGCTGCCATGGAATAAATTAAATGAAGGGGTAAACTGTACCATTTGTCAAGTACACAATAAAACAGGCTGTCCACCTAGTAAAAATTTCTAGGTGGATTTTTTAATAAGGCTTAATACCTGTAGTTAAGTAGTTGTAGTATTCATTAGGAGTCATTTTCATAAGATCCCACAGATAACGATCATCATTATAGTATTTCATGTATTCATCAACTTCCTGTTTAAGCTGATCAAATGTATAACAATGGCTAAGATTTAGCTCATCCTTCATATGTCCAAAGAATGATTCCTGCGGAGCATTGTCCCAGCAATTTCCCTTTCTAGACATTGATTGTAGAAAGCCTTTTTCTTTTAGAAGTTTTTGAAATTTAGTACTTGTATAATGAATTCTCTTGCTTTAGATACTCATTTTGCTGTTTTAAACGTAGCAGTTCTTCTTCAATACTTAATTCATCTTTTGAGGCTTTAGTTCTCCCGGAATTTCCTTTACGGATATCTCTAACGACCTCCGGGCGAACAGCTTTTAAACGCCACCTGCTACTGCATTTATCAATACGATTTTGTCCTATCATCTCAGGATAAAATCCATTTTCTATAAATATATCGCTAGGAAGCTTTCCAGCATTATGCTCAGTAATAAATAACTCCTTAAAAAAATCCTGATACGTAATCTGCTTTGGAAAAATATTTTTAACGTTTTTATTTTGGGATAAAATGCTTATCTCTGCTTCTGTAAAATCACGATTTCTTGATTTCCCCAATAAAGCACCTCCTCTTTTCTGCGTCTACCTTATAGGGTACAGTTTACCCCTTGAAACATCTTTTAAGAAAATTTCTTACAAAGATAGCCAAGTAGTGTGCCTAATCAGTCTGTTTTTTAACTACGGGATACCATAATTCGATATACCCATATTCCTGAGTTCCGCCATAAATTTCAAATTCTGCACCGTCAATCTTTTCATAATTTGAAGTCGGTAGCCATTCACTATAGAATCTTTTTTGTAGTGTAGTTAGAATTGAGCCAAAATCTTCATCCCATTTAAATTTTGATGATGGAAATATAGCGTAAGTTTGTGCTGGAATATGTGCAATGCTATAGCCTTGTGTATTACTATTATTTCCTACGAAACTACAAAGCATATAAGGGAATGTATTTTCTTCTGTGACTCTATAATTTACTGCACCATGAATCTTACATAAATCTTGGGAAATAAACGAGGGTAAGTCCCCAGAGTCTCTAAATAACTTTTCATACAAGCCATCTTTGTGGCATTTTTTCCAAAGTTGGCTTGGGCTTTGATAACTTTCATCTCCGATTGAAGACCCAATTGTCTCAATTCCAAAAATGTCAAAAGCCTCTTTCACTTCAATTCTGTATTCCATCTCACTCTCTCCTTTAATCGAAATTTGGAAGGACATTCGTGGATAGACTTTAAGTATAACACCACCGTCACGTGCCAATGATGGTACTATACCATGCAATGCCTGAAATGCCCTAGTAAATGAAACTGGAGACTCATAACCATACTTTAATGCAACATCTATTACCTTCACATCACTATTTTGAATTTCAAAAGCTGACAGAGTTAATCTCCTTCGTCTTATATATTCAACAAGTGATATTTCTGTTATAAATGAAAACATTTTTTGAAAATTATAAGTTGAAGTACATGCCATTTGAGCCACAACATTCATATCAATTTCATTCATTAGATTACTTTCAACATAGTCTAATGCACGGTTCATTCTTTTAAGCCAATCCATAAGTTAACCTCCTTTCAACTAAGAGTATATCTAAAATACAAGTTAGTGTCGCAACTATTCTTATACAGAAAATGTTTGCTCTGTTACCTATGCGAAACAAAGTAGCTTCACATTATAACAAATCCCTTACTCTTTCGAGTGGGGATTTTGTTTTTTATGAAAAAAGAAGCTGTGCACTAATTACTTAGTGCGACAGCCCCTACTTTTTATACGCCTTTAATTCAATTCTTATGAAGCTTAAGGCTGCACTTATTGTAGCAGCTGCAAATAGAAGGATAATGCCAACTATATTTTTATAGTTAGGTAAAATTATATAAGCAGCTTCTATTAGCATAAATAGAGCTATTAAATCAATAATAGTACATTTTACTTTCGTATTAATCCTTAATTTTTCTATTAAAAATTTGATGAAATCTGTTTTTCTGTACAAGTAATTACTAAAAAAGCCAGATATTAAAAAGGTTAAAATTATAACTACATATTTCATAAGTTCCCTCCTAAAATTCGCTTTGCTTCTGCTAAAACGCAGATTTTTTTCTGCAGATTATCATACCGTGATTGCTTAACCCAAGTATGTTCTTATCTCTGCAGGTTTTTAAGCAATAATTTATCCAAGTAGCATATTGAGCCTCATTTAATTCATTTATATGGCTTCTTAAAAGAGCGGTTGTACCGTCTATGGCTGCATGGTCAATGATTTCTAGTGGAAATTTAGAAATAAAAGCTTGGATTTCCTCAGGTGCTGTAAAGAAAGCAATGGGAAAGAAACAATCATCACTTCCGCATTTATCCACTCCTAGAGTTAGTATTTTATTTAGGAAGCTGTCAGTAAAAAACTCTCTCTGATTAGCCATTGTACTTTGGATTATGAAGTGTTTGTTTATATATGAGATAGCTAAAATGCCTTTGGGCTTCAATACTCTCAAAGCTTCATTTATACATTGTATCCTTTTTTCTTCAGCTTGTATATGATACATAGGACCTAAACAGTTTACTGCATCAAAGCTTTCGTCTTTAAAATCCTGAAGATTTGATGCATCCCCCAAGCTTGCACGAATATTTATTTTGCCTTTTTCCTTACTTATTTTTTCGTTAATTATTTTTATATGTTTAGGAGTTAAATCCAAAGCTTCAACGGAATTTCCTTTTCTGGCGTAGTAAAAGGAATAAGCACCAGTTCCAGCACCAAGCTCCAAGATTTTATCCTTTGGTTTTATATATTGATTCAGCAAGTTCACTGTCATGGTGAATTCGATTTTTCTTGCATTATCCTTAGAGAGTCTATTATCTTCATCGTAGCTTTCGTAAAAATCTGCAACATCCTTCATGCTAAAAACTCCTCGTATAATAAGTTTATAGTCAGTTAAATGACTGCTTTTATTTATACCAATTTTTTATTATGCTCCCACCTTTGCTGCCAGGATAATATAAATTTCCATCAGCCTTTCCTAGGGCAAATACTGAAAAACCTATGTTCCAGGACTCCTTTTCAAATACCTTTCTGTAGGCCGCGAAACAATTTGCCTGCTCTTCCTCGTTAATATTTTTAGATACTAAAGGATTCCAAGGTTCCTTTGAGGCAAATTCAGTTCTAGGGAAACCTAATTCACCGAAGAAAATAGGCTTTTTATATTTATCATAAAACTTTTTTATTTCTCCTTTAACATTTTGTTTCCTCCCATAGATCTCTGTGCTTTCTAGGGCTGCTGATAGTTTGTCCTGTGAATTAACAGCATTTTCTGTAAGCTCAAAGTAGGCAGCTATGGATATAAAATCTAATTTTAAAAATAAATTATTATTTAATTTTTTATTATAGGCTTCTAGAGAATTAGAGTCCCAAACTGCTGTGTTCCAATGGTTGGTTCTATAGGTTATAAGTCCTTTATAATATTTTCTTGCATAGTCCACCATATCGCACATAGCTTTTTCATAGCCTTCCATATGTTCAAAGCTTGTTCCTATATTTAAAGCATCTACGTGATAGGGGATAGCTATATCGTCTATTAAAGGTTTCAAAACTTTGGATTTCCAGTTATTGAAAAAGTCATTTATGTTGCTTGGATTCCAATCAGTCTCAGCAAATTTGCCGTTAGCTATCCAGGGGTAAGGCTCTAAAATTATATTTATTTTTTTACCCTTTAATCTATTTAGCAAATCTATAGCCTTTTGCTTGCTGTAATCTATAATGGACATATCTGAAGCTTGCGCATTATCTATGTTTATTGCTATAGGTACATTTAAAGTATTCAGCTGAAATTTATCTATATCTTCCATAGCTTCATCTATGCTGTAATCAGTGACAAGATTTCCTGATTTTATTTTGGTTTTTAATTGTGAATTAAGAGTCTTTCCATAAGATTTATTTATTAGACTGTTAATTTCTCCTCTGGAAGTGTAGTTTATCTTGTAAAGATAAAAGGAAAGAGAAAATAATATTATTAGGACTAGTAAGCTTATTGTTTTTTTCCTGTTCATTATAAAACTCCTAAGATAACCTTTATTCAAGAAAAATACATAGATAATTATATCATGAATGTAATAAAATGTATTCATAATTTTTCTAAAATATTGCTTTCATATTATATTTGTTATATATTATATATAACAAATATAATAAAGTAGGTGATAGGCAGAATGTATTTAAAAATCGACTTTGACAGTGAGGTGCCTATATATACCCAGCTTAGAAATCAAATCGTAGCAGGAATTGCCTCAGGGGAGCTTAAGGATGGAGATGAACTTCCTTCCGTAAGGCAGATGGCTAGTGATATAGGAATAAATCTTCATACAGTGAATAAAGCCTATAATGTTTTGAAGCAGGAAGGCTTTATAAGATTGGATAGAAGAACAGGAGCAGCTGTAAGTGTAAGCATTGAGGATAAGGATAAATTAAAAGAAAAAGTTGAAAATGAGCTAGAAGTGGTATTAACAGAGGCTATATGCAAGGATATTAGTGAAGATGAAATAAAGAATATGGTGCAAAGCATTTATGATAAATACAGGGGTGGGAATTTATGAAAATAATATTTTTTGTATTAGATATATTTGATGTACTGATAATTTATCTCTGCGGACTTTATGTTCAGGAGATGTCCAATAAGAATATAGTTTACGGCGTAAGAGTTCCTGTAGGTGAGGAAAAAAGTGAAGCTATACAGAGGTTTAAGAAAAAATATAAGAAAAATTTTAGCTTCACCCTGCTTGCTGCATTAATAATTCATGAACTTATTTTTGTATTTACAAATAAGTTATTGGCTTTTCAAATGACTTCTTTTTTATTTTTATGTGTAGCGTTAATGTTTTTTAATTACTACGCTATAAATAAAGAGATACGGTCTTATAAGAAAACAGCAGGCTGGAAATTTGAGAGCAACAAGGTTATAGTGGTGGATACTAATTACAGAAAGACTAATGCTAAGGAAGGAAAGACGGTGCTTTCAGATTGGTGGTATCTGATTCCATTAGCTATGGTAGCTATAAATATTATTGCGCTGGCTGTAAATTATAACTCCATACCTGAAAGAATAGCTGCACATATGGACTTTAGCGGTAATGTGGACAGGTGGGAAACTAAAAGCTTTCTTAATGTCTACATGCTGCCTATAATCTCATTAATCATGACTTTAATGATGCTTGTATCAAACAGATTTATAAGAAATGCAAAGCAAAATTTAAACAGCGGAGTTATTTTTCAGATAAAGTTTAACAGCAGAAGAGAAAGGTATTATCAGTCTCTTATATTGTGGATCACAAATATTTTTGTAGAGGCAGTATTCTTTTTTATAAGTCTTCAAACTGTAAATATACTAAAGCTTAGCAGCGGCGCTTTTATAGGCATTATGGTGATAGCTTTTCTACCTGTGGTAATTTCTATAGTTTTATCCTTTATAGCAAGAAAAGAGAAAACCATAGAGGTGAAGGAAGATAAACCTATAATTGTAGACAGGGACGATGATGCTAATTATATTTGGGGCATGATTTACTATAATCCTGATGATCCATCCACCTTTATTGAAAAGCGAGCTGGATTTGGAATAACCTTTAATTATGCCAAAACGGGGCCTATAATATTTACTGTGATTATGGGCATAATAGTGTTTGGAACATTAATACTATTATTATTTGCAAATTGATTGAGTAACCTTGTTGACAATTATACAATATAATGGTAGTATGTATAAAAATAAATATTTAAAGCTTTGATGAAGAGGAGTAATTGCTAGTCTTAAGCATAGAGAGGGAATGCTGGTGGAAATTTCCCGTGAGGACAGTGAGGAAGGTAGCTTTGGAGCTGTAAGCTGAAGTTTTAGTAGGCTGTAACGGAAATTTCCACCGTTAAAAGGAAAGTAGTATCGGCATAGAGGCTCGTACTATATTTGAGAGCATGCATTTTGTATGAATTTAGGTGGTACCGCGAACATACCCTTCGTCCTATTTATTTAGGATGAAGGGTTTTTTTATTGCAAATTATTGTTTTTAATAAGTGCCTGATCAACACTTTTTTAAAATCTATACTGAATTAAGGAGTGAAGAATATGTTAAACAAAAAATATGACTTTAAAGAAAATGAAAAAAAGTGGCAGGATTATTGGCAGGAAAATCATATATATAAGTTTCAAGAGGATGAAAAAAGACCAGTTTATTCTATAGATACGCCACCTCCAACGGTAAGCGGAAGTCTCCATATAGGGCATATATTTTCTTATACTCAAGCAGAAATGATAGCTAGATTTCAAAGGATGCAGGGGAAAAATGTATTCTATCCTTTCGGCTTTGATGATAACGGGCTTCCCACGGAGAGACTGGTTGAAAAGGAAAGAGGCATAAGAGCCGCTGATATAGATAGGAAAGAATTTAGAAAGATATGTTTGGAGATAAAGGAAAAATATGAGGAAGAATTTAAAGGAATGTGGCTTCGCATGGGCTTTAGCGTGGACTGGAAGCTTCAGTATTCTACGGTAAGCGATGAAGTTCAAAAGCTGTCTCAAAAAGCTTTTATAGAGCTCATTAAAAATAAGAAAGCCTATATAAAGGAATCTCCAGTACTTTGGTGTACCAGCTGCCAAACCTCAATTGCTCAGGCAGAGCTTGATAGTATGGAAGGAGATACTAGCTTTAATTATGTTCCTTTCATGGTAGAGGGAGAAAAGTTAATGATAGCTACCACAAGACCAGAGCTTCTATATGGTTGTGTTTGTGTCTTCGTAAACCCAAAGGATGAGAGATATAGCTCCTTTATAGGTAAGGAGGCAGTTGTTCCTCTATATGATTTTAAGGTTCCAGTATTAGGGGATGAAAAGGCTGACATGGATAAGGGTACAGGAGCGGTTATGTGCGCTACCTTCGGAGATACTACAGATGTTAGCTGGTACGAAGAGCATAAGCTTCCTTATAAGAGAGTTATAGAGGCAAATGGCAGAATAAATGCTGAGGTACCTTTTATAGCAGGTATGAAGGTTAAAGCTGCAAGAGAAGAGATAATAAGACTTTTAAAAGAAAAAGGACTTTTAGAGAAAGAGGAAAGAATAAAACACAGCTTCTCAGTTCATGAGAGATGCAGCACACCAGTAGAAATAATACCTTCCAAGCAGTGGTATATAGATATATTAAGCTATAAAAAGGAGCTTTTGGAGGCAGGGAATAAGATAAATTGGTATCCGGAATCCATGAAAATAAGGTATATAAACTGGGTAGAAAATTTAAAGTGGGATTGGTGCGTATCAAGGCAAAGATATTTTGGGGTTCCCATACCTGTTTGGTATTGCAAAGACTGCGGAGAGGTAATATTGTCTGAGGAAGAAGAGCTTCCTATAAACCCAATAAGCGATAAAACAAAGAATATATGCAAGTGCGGATCTCATAATCTCATAGGGGAAACTGCGGTTTTAGATACTTGGGCAACTTCCTCCATAACGCCTCTAATAAACAGTAGAAGCGGAGAGGGACCTATGTCCATGAGAACTCAAGCTCATGAGATAATTAGAACCTGGGCCTTTTATACCATAGCAAGAAGCCTTTTTCATAAAAAGGATATACCTTGGAAGGATATAATGATCTGCGGTTTCGTAATGGCTAAAAAGGGAGAGAAGATAAGTAAATCCAAAGGAAACTCAAAGTTTTCTCCAGATTATCTTATAGAGAATCATTCAGCAGATGCTCTTAGATATTGGGTTGCAGGAGCTAAGCTTGGCACAGACACCATGTTCTCTGAGGAGGAGCTTAAGATATCTAAGAGGTTCCTTACAAAGCTTTGGAATGCAGCTTCATTTTCAATAATGCATCTTCAGGATTACCAGTACGAAGAACCTGAGAATATAAAATATATTGATAGCTGGATATTGGAAAAGCTAGCTGATACGGAAGCTAAGGCTGAAAAATATTTAAAGCAATATGAAGTAGGCCTAGCTCTTAAGGAGATAGATGATTTCTTCTGGAAGGACTTTTGCGATAACTATTTGGAAATAGTTAAGGATAGGCTATACAAACCAGAGCTTCATGGAGCTAAGGAGAGAAAGTCAGCTCAATATGCTTTATACCATACTCTTCTTGGAATAATAAAGCTTTATGCTATTTATGTACCTCATATAACTGAAGAAATATATCAGGATTATTTTAAAGCTCATGAGAAAGCTAAATCCATTCATCAGCTTCCATGGGAGGAAGATAAATTTAGAGAAAACCTAGGCTTACTGGAATTTGGAGATAGAATCAAGAGCATAGTTGCAGATATAAGAAAATACAAGACTGAAAAAGGTATGTCTATGAAAGATACCTTAGATAAGTTGGATATCCATATAGAAGAAAAATATAAAACCTTTATGGAAGATACCCTATCAGATATAAAAGCTTGCTCTTGGTCAGACAAAATTAGAATAATGCAAGATAATTCTACAAAAATTGATATATTATAAGAAAATATTTACTTTTGTTTATGAATAATTTCTCCCGTATATTAAGAATATTTAAAAAAGGCACGATAATTAATTAATAATCAGTATAGGGGGAGTAAAGATATGTCAATAAAAAAGAAAATTTCACTTTTTACCGTGGGAATTTTACTTCTATCCATAGTAGTGACATCTGGATTAACAAGGTATTTTACTGATAATGCATTTGATGACACAGCTAAAAGCGATATGAAGCTCGTAACTGAAACTTTAGCACAAACTATTGTAGAAACTTCTGATAAAGAGAAGGCTAATATTTCCAAGCTTGCTTATCAGAAAGATGTATTCGCTCTTCTTAAAATGAATAAATCAGACCCTGATTACAATAGCTTGAGAGATACCGTGGACTCACTTTTAAAGAAATATTCCGATGAGCAAGGCAATCTAGAACATGCCTTTATAGTAGACAGCACAGGAACTATTATAGCTGATAGTGATACCAAGATTTTAGGAACCAGCGTGACAGATAGAGATTACAATCAAAAAACTTTAAGCTCCGCTAAAGCTGAAATCAGTGAAACCTTAACTTCAAAGTCAACAGGAGCGCAGGTTGTGGCTTTTACTGCACCAGTAATTGACAATGGAAAGGTTATTGGATATTCAGCAGCGGCAGTTAAAGGAGAAACTTATAGCCAGTATCTAAAAACATTAAAGGTTAAGAACAGCGCTACAAGTTATGCATATCTAGTAGATGAAAAGGGTAATTTGGTATATCATCCTGATAAGTCTAAAATAGGTAAGCCCGTAGAGAACGCACAGATTAAAGAAGTGGTTAAAGAAAACAGCAATAACACTGCAAAACAGGAAGATGTGGTTACTTATAATTATAAGGGAGCAGATAAGCTGGCTGTATATAAAATAATACCAGAGACTAATTGGATTGTAGTTATGACCGTAGATGTAAATGATTTTAAAGCCAGCATAAATGAGCTTAATAAAATAGTGCTTATAATAAGTGTGATAATGCTGGTTGCAGCTGCTGCAGTATCTATACTAATGTCAGCTAAAATAGCTAATCCTATAAAAAAGATAGCAAAGCTTGTAGATGATACTGCTAATTTAGATCTAACCTATAAAGAGGAATATGGAAAGCTTACAAAGCGTAAGGATGAGGTTGGATTAATCAGTAAATCAGTAGCTAAAATGAGGGAAGAGCTCAGAGAATTTAATAAGAGCTTAAGTGAAGCCTCAGGGCTCATAAGTAAAAATGCAGTAACTGTAGATAGTCTGACTGGAAATTTAAAAGAGAAAGCCGACATTAATGCGGGAGAAACGGAAACTCTTTCTGCAGGAATGGAGGAAAGTGCTGCTACCATAGAGGAGGTATCTGCTTCTGCAGCGGAGATGGAAAATTCGGTGGAGAATATAGCAGAAAAATCTTTAGAAGGATTAAATAAAACAAAGGATATAGCCTTAAGAGCTAGCGATATAAAGAAAAAAGCTAAAGAATCCATCCAGCAGTCCCAAAATATATATGATAGGGTGAAAGAGCAGCTTACAAATGCAATGAAAGGCTCCAGTGCAGTTAAGGACATAGCCATATTGTCTGATGCTATTCTAGGCATAAGTGATCAAACTAATCTCTTAGCACTTAATGCGGCTATAGAAGCATCAAGAGCTGGGGAAGCAGGAAAAGGCTTTGCTGTAGTAGCTGAAGAAGTAAGAAGCTTGGCTGAACAAACTTCCAGCACTGTAGCAGATATACAAAAGGTGGTTACGGAGGTTATAAAGTCTGTAGAAAATTTAAATGCAGGAGCTTCTGAAATTCTTAAATATATAGATGTTGATGTTAATAGAGAATACAATAGGCTTTTGACTGTAGGAAATGATTATAGTCAGGATGCGGATGAACTTGAGAAGTTCATGACACATTTCTCCTCTACAGCAGAAGAATTAAAAGCTACTATAGACACCATAGCTAAGGCTATTTCAGATATGGCTGTAACTATAAATGATGGAGCTGAAGGAGTAGGAAATATATCTAATAAGACTATGGATATGGTTGAGGATATAGACATAATAAGATCTAAAGCAGAGGAAAATTCATCAAGTTCAAAGCTTCTTGAAGATATAGCTGCAAAATTTAAACAATAGCTTAATGAATAAATTCTATAAATAATATAAACCTGTGCAGGGGGTTATGGCTTATTCCGCACAGGTTTTTATATGAAACCATAGATAATATTTGATTAACTATGGTAGTTTACTACTGAGAGATATGCTGGGGAAGCATATCTCTGTTTTTTATTGAATGTCAATTCTTTTAGTATTCTTTTTGTAGCCTTCAACTTTAGGAAGATTTACCCTCAATACACCATCTTTGAAAGATGCTTCAATTTTACTTTCATCTATGTTGTCAACATAGAAAGCTCTCTTAAATTCTCCATAATGTCTTTCTTTTCTTATATAGTTATCTTTCTTATCCTCAACGGAGTCTTCTCTCTTTGCTGATATAACAAGATAATTGTTAGCGTACTCGATGTTTATGGCATCCTTATTCATACCAGGTAAGTCAGCCTCAACAACATATTTATTTTCATCCTCTCTCATGTCTACCTTAAATGAATTACCCATAAAACTAGTTGGAGATTCAAAATCTTCATCAAATAAATTACTTAAGAAGTTATTGAAGAAGTCATCTCCTTTTTTAATTAACCCATTTCTTCTAAAAGGTACTAAATCAAACATACAAATTCCTCCCTATACCATTTAATTTTTTTTATTTTTATCATTGACCATCTTTGACCTTACATGTATATAATAACCTTTAGGTCAAAGAAAGTCAAAGACTAAAAAATAAAGATTTTAGCATATAAAAGAAGAAATAATATGAAAGCTAGCTTTAATTTATTTTAAGCATTAATTATCAATATATTCTATGAAAAAAGAGGGAATCTTGACAATAAGATTCCCTCTTTTAAAAAATTTGTCTATGTTTTAAAAGAATGTTGATAAAGTTTTTGGTGAATCTGAAACTTAATAGATAATATCAACATTTTAAAACGTAGTCTATTATTTCTTTATATGTGCGTGGGTAAATAGATGATTGTTACAATATTCATGAAGACCGTCGCATTTTGCACAATATCTAAATTCCAAATCAGGATTATCCTTTTCTGTAGCCCCGCATACTGTGCACTTATGCATGGTAGTTTTCTTTTCCACTCTCATATTAAAAGCTTTGTTAAATTGCCTTTTTCTAGTTATGCTTTTGCTTCTGCTGGTGAATTCAGTAACTATATCTCTGCCAAAAAATATAAAGTAGTTTATTACTGAGCAGATAGCTGAAACTTTTAGATAAAAAGGTGACATTATTACAGTTCCAGCAATAAATAACCAATCCAGCCATGCTAAATATTTTACTTTTACAGGTATGAAAAAGAAAAGTAAAAGCTCATACTCTGGATAAATATATGCAAAAGCAAGAAACAGGGAACTGTTAATAAAGGAACCAGTAGCGTAGGAATTGGTTAAAAGTGCAACAAAAGTAGTAGATATTATTCCTATTAAATAATAAATGTTAAACTTAAAGCTGCCCCATTCCTGCTCTAAAGCGTTGCCTAAAATATAATAAAGATACAGTGTGAATATTACCCAAATTATATTGGTGTCACTAGGGATGAATATGTAAGTTATAAGTCTCCATATTTGACCTTTTAAAATTAAACTTCTATCTATTTCTAAAGCGCTTATAATAGTTGCATTTGGATCTATCATCATGAGCAAAAATACAACAAGATTTATTCCTACTATGTACATCATTAAATTTTTAATAGCATATCTTCCAAATTTTCTTTCAAGTTTATTTAACATATTCATGTGTCTCACTTCCTTAAAAGTATTACTTATTCTATTATACCTTTTTTTATTGATAATGATATTAAAAAGATTAAAATTAAAATATGAATTTTTTTCAAATGACCTAACCTACTAAGGAAATGTTTTAAATAAGTGCAGAAATCAACACTGATTTAAAAGAGAGCCTTGAAATAAAGGGTATAGAGTTTATTGTTAAATTATGATATATTTTAACCATCAGAGGTGAATTTTTATGAGTTTGAAAATAAGAGAATGCTGCTACGAGGACTATGAAGCAGTAGCTTATTTAGTTATGCAAGTCCATAGGCTTCATTTGAAGAATAGACCGGATGTTTACTGCGATGTGGAAGAACCAATGAAAAAAGAGCGCTTTAAAGCTGTAATTGATGGAGAAGATAAGCTTTTTGTTGCAGAGTGGGATGGAAAAATAGCAGCTTATGCTATAGTGAGAATGACGGAAACGCTGAGCTTCAGCATGATAAAGCATAAAAAATATGCTTACATAGATGATTTTTGTGTTGATGCAAATATGAAAAGAAAAGGCATAGGTAAAAGCTTATTTGAACATATTATGGAGTATGTTAAAACTCAGAAGGCTGAGTCTATTCAGCTTTCAGTATGGGAGTTCAATAAAGATGCCCTAGGCTTTTATGAAGCTTTGGGTATGAAAACTAGGAACAGAAGAATGGAGCTGGATATATTATGAAAATAAGAATAAAATATTTCGAAGGTGCAACTAAGTTAAAAAAGATAGAAAAAGGGAATTGGATCGATGTGTATTCAAATAAAGATGTATTCGTAAAGCTTGGAGAGAGAGCCATGATTCCGCTAGGCTTTGCTTTGGAATTGCCTCAAGGCTGGGAGGCTCATTTAGCACCAAGAAGCTCCACCTTTAAAACTTGGGGAATAATACAAACTAACTCAGTAGGAGTTGTGGATGATACCTACATAGGCGACAATGATCAGTGGCATATGCCTGCATTTTGTTTGCAGGGCAAGCACGTTGAAAAAAATTCAGAAGGAATAGAAGAGGCAGGCACTTGGATAAGAAAAGGAGATAAGATAGGCCAGTTTAGAATAATGGAAGTAATGCCAGCTATAGAATTTGAGGAAGTAGATTCCTTTGGAAATGCAGATAGAGGCGGCTTTGGAAGCACTGGGGTGAAATAAGGGTTCTATTAAAAGAAATCCTTTGATTATGATATAATTATTGTAGTTACTGTATGAGGTATGTAAATAAATTGAGTAATGTGAAGGGAGAAAGTAAAGTGTCTATATATTTAAATACTAATAAACCTTTTGAAAATTATAGAGAGCTTGTAAATGAGGAGTATTTTGTAGATAAATCTTCAATGATAGCATTGCTTAATCAAAAAATAGCTACAAAGAGTAAATATATATGTGTAACAAGACCAAGGCGCTTTGGAAAATCTAGTGTTGCCGATATGATAGGAGCTTATTACTCCAAAGCGATAGATGCAAGGAAATTATTTAGCCATCTCAATATAAGTAAAGTACTAACTTATGATGAACATATTAATAAGCATAATGTAATTAATATATCCTTTAATGAAAGATCTGATAAAGGGAATACTTATGAAGCTTATATGAAGATGATAAGTGATACAATTAAAAAAGATATATCTGAAAAACACCCTCATATTAACCCAGATGATTACTTTAATTTAAGCTCAATGCTATATGATACAAAAGATAAGTTTATTTTTATATTTGATGAATGGGACTATATCTTTGCTAACAATCTTTTTGAGGAAAATCAAAATGACTTTTTGGAGTTTTTGAGAAACCTCTTGAAAGATCAGCCTTACGTATCCTTGGTTTATATGACAGGAGTTCTTCCAATAAAAAAATATTCCAGCGGTTCAGCGTTAAACATGTTTGATGAGTTTACTTTTTTGAAAGATAGAATATTTGATGAGTATTTTGGATTTACGGAAGAAGAAGTTACAGAGCTTTGCAGTAAAAATAAAAGTGTTAAATTTGAAGAACTAGAGAGCTGGTATAATGGATACTTAACGGCTAAAGGAATAAAAATATATAATCCAAGATCTGTCGTAAAGGCACTTCAAAATAATTATTGTGAAAGTTACTGGACTAACACTGGAGCTATGGATGAAGTTGCGGAGTTACTTAAATATAACATCTCGGAAATTAGAGATGATGTCATAGAAATGGTTTCAGGAGAAGAAATCGATATTTTTATTGATGAAGATTTTAGAGCTGGTCAGGGAGCTCCAAGAAACAAAGAGGAAACATATTCTGCTATGATAGTGCTGGGTTTTTTGTCTTATCATGATGGATATTTGAAAATTCCTAACCGAGAACTTATGAAGGAATTTGAAAGAGCCTTAGGGGACAGATCTTTCGGATATGTTGCAGATATAATTGATAATTCAAGGAAAATGCTAAAGGCAACAATCAAAGGAGATGTAGATACTGTAGAAGAGATATTGCATGACATTCACAATTCAGAAGTACCAATACTTCAATATAATGACGAAAATAGCCTTTCATGCGTATTAACATTGGCGTATATTTCAGCTAGAGATATCTATAGAGTAGAGCGTGAGGAAAAGACGGGGAAAGGCTATGCAGATTTTACCTTTCATCCAAGGAGAAAAAACGATGTTCCTTTTATAGTTGAATTGAAAAAGGATGAAGATCCAGAAACAGCAATAAATCAAATTAGAGAAAAAGAATATGTGGAGAAGTTCAGAAAAGAAGATAAAGGAAGTAAAGTGCTGGCAGTAGCAATATGCTATGATTCAAAGAGTAAGAATCACAGATGCAAAATTGAGGAAATTTGATATTGAGATAGGTGCTTGATATAGCACCCTATAGTATACAATTCTAGTAGTATCACTATTTAATATTTGATTAAAAATAGTAGCCATCCATTTGAGCACGGGGCTACTATTTTTTATAAGTAACACTATCGTATTGATGAATATCTAAAGCTTTTCCACTACATAAATAATGTTCATGCCGCAGTCTAGAGTACCTGGCAATTTAGTAAATTCAATCTCTTTTCTTATTAGGAGTTCCCATAATTCATCGTCTTCCTTGGCTTTTGATAAAGTTTCTTCCTGTGAATGCATAAACAAGCCCGCAGAACTCTTTTCCAGTATTTTTACCGATTTTCCTTGGAACAAAGCATCAAGATCCTTACTGGTCATCATGTGTACATAATGCTTATTCGCTACTGGATAATGCTCTTCATCTTGCAGGCCAGTGGAAAATATCCATTCAGTGGCGTCAATTCCAAACAGACCTTTTTCATAGATTACACCACCGAGATAATACATTAATGCACCTACTAAGGACATAGAGCCGAGGATCAACTTACCCTTAGGCTTTAGTATTCTCAGCATTTCATTTATAGCGTTTTCTTCCTTATCAAATAAATAGTTTATAGGACCACCAATACATACAGCAACATCATATGTGTTGGATTCTATGCTTTCTAAATTGGAGATATCTAAATTCACGAAAGCTTTCACTTTATCAGCTAATCCAAGTTCCTCCATTTTATTTTTGTTGATTTCGATTTGTACAGGGGATAAATCAGAGGTTACTAAGGAATCAGCCAGATTAACAATATCTTTTGTGAATCTTCCTGCTCCAGCGCCCAATTCAATAACACTGTCTGATTTAGATATATGGCGTTTTAGTATATCAAGATGTACCTGATATAGTAGGTCACCTAATCTATCCTTTTCTAGTCTTTCCCACTCTCTATTTCCGTACTTGTTATAATGTTTTTTTGTATTTTCCGGGTTATAATGCATATCAATCACTCCTAATATAATTTTTATTTCCTTCAGTTTTTATATAAAATATGTGGCTTATGTCTCCTTCACTCATTAACATCACCTCACAAAAATGAATTTCCAATTTTGCGGTATAAAAAAGAAAAGCTCTCGTCCCTATAACAGGACGAAAGCTTATATTTCGTTATACCACCCGATACAGCATACCAACATATGCGTTCCTATTAACGGCAGAAAACCGTGAGAACCTACTTAAAATTCGGTCTAAAACTCCAGAGGGATGTTCAACAAAATCTAATCAATACTGGGCTTACACCATTCCCAGCTCGCTGCGATCTTTCAAAATTGTCTACTGTCTCTATCATCGTCTTATTTCTATTAAATTAATAATAGTATACTCTCATCATAAAATTTTTTCAATAATAACAAGTATCTGATAATTACAAAAAATATTCCTTCATAATGATATAATAAAGGCACTGGATTGTCTTAAATTTGAGAGGAGTGAAATCATAAATGAATGATAATCACAAAAATGATTTGTTCTATGTATGTTCAGAACAGGATGATATAGTAGATTGTATGTATAAGGTGTTTTCGTCATTTATTAGTGATAAAATTTCAGATTTTAACTCATCGGTATATTATAGCAGTCCAGAATATTTGAAATGCTCTTTTTTGGAAGGGAAATTACTAGCATAACTGTAGAGAGGTATAAAAAATGATAAAACCAATTGTAAAAGATGTGCTATTTTTAGGACAAAAATCAGAAGAGGCAACTAAAAAGGATATGGCTGTAGTTGAGGATTTAATAGATACCTTAAGGGCGAATTTACAGCATTGTGTCGGGCTGGCTGGAAACATGATTGGAGTAAAAAAGCGTATATTGGTATTTGCTGTGGGCAGCCTTATTGTACCAATGATAAATCCAGCTATTTTAAAGAAAGAAAAGCCCTATGATACAGAAGAAAGTTGTTTATCATTAATTGGCTTTAGAAAAACAAAGAGATATGAAATCATAGAGGTGGAGTATCTAGATAGAAATTTTAAGAAGCAAAAGCAAGTGTTTACGGAATTTACAGCACAAATAATTCAACATGAAATGGATCATTTTGAAGGGATTATAATATAAATAGTAAATGGGGCTGTCGCAAAAAGATTATTTATTCTATTCAATTAAGAAGTAAGAGGTAAAAATTAATAGTTATTGAGGAAATCGTCTCTTTATGAGCCGATTTCTTTAAATTATAAATTTATAATAAATTCAACAAGGCTGAATTTTTACCTTCACTTTTAATTCTTACTCTTTAATCCTTAATTTGTTCTTATCTATTTCTCATTAAAATAATTTTATCATCATTGTGCAACAGCCCCATCTTTGGAACACTTATTTCGCTTTAGGACTATTGAAGGAATAGAAAAATAGTTATTTTCCCATGAAATAGATTAGTCCCTTAGCTAAGGTTTCACCCCAAGATAAATAATCATGTCCGGACTGAAACTGCTCATATTTAATCTCATAGCCTTTAGAGAGCAAAACATTATACATATTGTTTATGGCATCCATCATAATAGGCTCCGTATCGTAGGGCTTATTCTCAAATATGCCTACATTCAAGTAAAATTTAACGGGCAGAGTATCAGAGCTTTTCACCATTTGGGTGAGCCATTCTGAGTTCCACCAAAAGGATGCTGATTGAGCAAGGGCATTTCCAAATATATTTGGATGCTTATAGGCTAAATAGGTAGCAGTTAGAGCGCCGAGATTAAAGCCTCCAATCACTGTATCTTGTGGGTTCTGGGTTACTTTGAAATTATTCCAAATCCAAGGTATAAGCTCTTTTGAAATGTAGCTTGAAAAACCTTCATTACAAGTTAATTCCTGAAATCTGTCCTTATGGTTATCAATAAAAATGGCTACTGTGGGAGGAATTATTTTTTTATAAATAAGATTATCAAGTACTTCTTTTGCAGAAAGATAATTTAGGTAATCAAAGCCATCTGTAAGCACTAATAAATTAAAGGCATCAGAACTTTCCTTATAATTGAAGGGAGTGTAGCTCCATATTCTTCGAGAATTAAAGCTATGGTGATTGACTTCTCCTTTTTCTATGGAAGCATCACTGGCTGTCCAAATATCCTTGCTAACATTTGGCATAGCTAATAATGAATGAGTCATTTCATTGACTCATATGAATTTACCTCTCTTTAAATATCATACAAAATTGTTATAGTGAAGATAGTTTTTGTTTAGCATAGTATACCATATATGAACCTATCTTAATATATGATAAAATAGATTAACTGGTCTTTAGGAAAAGGAGAGCAAAAATGCAAAATTATAAGATGATGATAGCATATGATGGCAGAAAATATATGGGGTTTAATAAATCAAAAGATAACTTGGAAAAGAGTATTCAAGGCAAGTTAGAATTGATATTAGCAAAGCTCTATGAAAAAGAGGTAGAGGTGATTGGTGCGGTTAACACCGAGGCGGGAGTACATGCTAAAGGACAAATTGTTAATTTTATAGCGCCAGATGATAGGTTAAGCGAAAAAGAAATTTTCGATTATTTGGAGAAATATTTAACGGAGGATATCATTATATTGTCAGTAGAAACTGCTGATGAAAGATTTCATAGTAGATATTTAATGAAAAGTGCAACTTATGAATATCGATTATGGAAGAAAGATGCCCCAAATCGTCCTTTGTTTGAGAGACAATATGTTAACTTAATGAATCAAATAATAGATGTTGCTAAAAGTAAAAAAGCTGCAAAGAACCTTGTAGGTGAACATGATTTCTTAGCTTTTACTACTAATAGAAAAACAAAGAACCCAATAAAAAGAGTGCTTTCTGTTGATGTGAGGGAAACTACAAATGAAATTATTATTACTATGAAAGCAAATGGATTTTTATTGAATATGGAAAGAGTAATAGTGGGTACATTAATTCAAGTGGGGCTTGGTCAATTACCTATGAATATAATTGAGAAAGCTTTTGAGTCTAAGGATACGAAGGATGTAGGCCATAAAGCTAGTGCAGATGCGCTTTGCTTATTAAGCGTTGAATATTAGCTCACAGGTTATATTTAAGTATATAATTTTGTTTTAGGACTATTGGATGAAATTAATTGAATATCAATTAAGGAAAAGTGCTACTCTTTGCAGGATGAGGCACTTTTTTCTTTGCTATTAACTTCTATGTGAAAAACAAGAAATTTAATTTTTATGGACAGTATTAGTAATGCCTACAGGAAAATATCCGAAATCGTTCAGTAGGTAGGGTGAATTGTACCATAAATAATTTAAATAAGAAAAACATAGTTTCTTTGAATAATTTAAATGAATGGGGTGAGGTTATGACTATATATTTAAATACTAATAAACCTTTAGAAAATTATAAAGACCTATACAGAAGCAAATACTTTGTGGATAAATCTTTACTTATCCAGAAGTTAAGTGAAGTTATAGAAACATCTGATAAGTATGTATGTGTAACTAGACCAAGACGCTTTGGAAAATCAAGTGCCATTCATATGTTAGCAGCTTATTATTCTAAAGAAACAGATTCAAAACATATATTTGATAATCTTAATATAAGTAAATCCGCTAATTATCTTGAACATTTAAATAAGTATAATGTGATAAATATATCCTTTAATGAGATACCTGATAATATGAAAACTTATGAAGATTATATAAATAATAGGCTCTGTTTTAAATCAGTGTTGATTTTACACTGATTTAAAACTTCCTTCAGTTCGGGGAGGCCACTGAAAAACTGACAAAATAAAGCCGTCATCGCGAAAGTGATGGCGCTTTTACTTTTCATCCATAAATGAC
>NZ_JACTOJ010000032.1:0-49161 GCF_032335695.1 Clostridium sp. 19966 | reverse complement strand
AATATATTATATCAATTTATATACAAATATATATTGGACTCTATGTAATTTTAATACTAATATATATTTATAAAATATTTATGAGGGAGTGAACGAATGAAAAAAAGCAAAACTTTTAAAATTTTAATCGTAGCGTTAATCGCAGTAATAATTATTCCTATGCTTTATTCTTCAATATATCTTAAAGCTTTTTGGGACACCTACGGAGGAGTAGACAATGTTCCTGTAGCCTTTGTAAATTTGGACAAGCAAGTATATAAAGATGATGAAAAATACAGCATAGGAGAAGATCTTAAAAACAAACTAAAGGATAATACTCAAGTGCATTGGACTTTTACAAATTATGAGGATGCCAAAAACGGCGTAGAAGGAAGCAAGTATTATGCAATGATAATTATCCCTGAGGACTTTTCAAAGAAGATATCAGATGTAAAAGATGGTAAAATAGTTAAACCTGAAATAATCTATGAAGCAAACATAGGAAAAAACTATGTATTTTCCCAAGTATCTTCAAAGGTTGCCCAAAGTATAAAAACCAGCATATCAGAAAATCTTCAGAAAAATTTATCCAAAGTATTAGTAGACAATCTTTACAATATGAAAGATCCTTTAAAAACCGCTGCAGATGGATCAGCTCAAATTGAAAAAGGCAGCAGTGATTTATTTAATGGTGGCACCACAATAAAAAATGGTATGGACACTGCCTTAGCAGGAATAGGCAGCCTCCATGATGGTCTAAAAAAAATATCCACAGCCCAGCAGCAAATACTGAATGGTACAAGTTCCCTAAAAGACGGTCTAAATAAATTTAAAACCGCTTTTTCTCAAGGCAATGAAGGGCTTAGTGCTCTCACTGGAGGAGCAAAACAAGTATCTGTAGGAGTAACTCAGGCTAAAGAAGGAGCTGAGACAACTCAAACTAAATTATCTGAAGGCTTAAATAAAGCAGCAGACGGAATAGATTCTGTAGCACAGAATTTAGGAACTGCTAACACCCTATTGCAGTCAGCAGTAGCTGATTTTACTTCTAAAGGAAGTTTCAGCACAGAAGATATAAATAATATAGAAAAGGCTTCTCAAATCACCAATGCAATAAAAAACAGTGATATAAAAACAAATATTAGTTCTCCGCTAAGAAGTACTAGCAATCAACTTACTCCATTAATAACTGGGCTTAATAATCTTCAGCAAGGAGCTGATGCTGTGTCTGCAGGAACTCAGACATTAGCTGATACAGTTAGCTCCAGTCAAACTACAGCTTTAGATGGGGCTAATAAGCTTCTTCAAGGTGCATCCGCTCTAGAATCAGGTAACACATCTTTGCTGAACGGCTTAAATACAGTTACAGAGAAAACCTCTGAGCTTTATTCTGGAGTTTCTAAATTAGATGATGGAGTTTCAAGTTTAAACAACGGTATAAACTCTATAAATACAGGAAGCAGTAAATTAACCAGTGGATTGCAGGAAGGTTATAACAAAATCAATAATAATTTAAAATTTACATCTGATGCTATGTCTGATTTTATTTCTGATCCAATTGTACTAACTGACAAATCTATAAATAAAGTCAAATACTACGGGGAAGGATTAGCACCTTACTTTATGTCATTATCACTTTGGCTTGGCGCTATGTTTATTAATTTACTCTTCTCCATATTAAAGAAATTGAAGGATGAAAGCAAATATATAAATAGCTTCTTAGGTAAATTTATTTTTGGAAGCCTTATCGCATCCGTACAAGCCCTGCTTTTAAGTTTTGTTATGATAGCTTTCATAAAAATGGATGTAGCAAATACAGTTACTTTTTATTTAAATAACATTTTTACGGCTATAGTTTTCTTTAGTATAATCTATGGGGTAACCAGTGCTTTAGGAATTATAGGCACTCCTATTATGTTTATTGTATTCCTGTTTCAATTAGCTTCTTGCGCAGGAACTTTTCCTATAGAAACTGCTCCAGCATTTTATAGAATCATAAATAAATTTATTCCTATGACTTATTCTGTAAGTTCCTTAAGAATGGTCATAAGTGGTATAAATTCATCAGTATATGACAAAAATATTATTGTGCTATTAATTTTCATGATAATATTTATAGCTTTTTCCTTATTAATAAATATAATAAGAAATAAGAAAACTCCGCAAAAAATGCAAAATGCTAAGGCTGCTTAATTATTTATATAAGTTACAAGTAAAAATAAACTTGTAACTTATATTTTTTTGCTATATTATTTACTTTATACTAGGCTATGTTTAAAAGAATGTTGATAAAGGCTTTCACCGATCAAAACAAAGCTCTGTACAAAATTAAATAATGGAGTGTTAACATATGGAACTTCTTCAACTTAAATATTTTCAAACTGTAGCTGAGCTTCAGCATATAACTAATGCTGCAAAAATATTAAATATAAGTCAGCCTTCTTTAAGCATTATGATTTCAAGACTAGAGGAAGAATTAGGCACCCCTCTTTTCACCAGAAGAGGACGAAATATAGAGCTTAATAAAATAGGAGAAATTTTCTTAAAACACGTAAATAATATATTTAATGAAATAGAAGACTCTAAGAATGAGATAAAGGATGCTTTAGCTTCAAATTTAAAAAGTATATCTATAGTTACCAGTAATACTAGAATATTGAGAGGCATTCTTAGAGATTTTCTATATGCGCATCCAGAAATAACAGTACATCAATATTTTAATACCATGGAGGAAATGAAAAACGATCTGCTTAAGGGAGAGATTGATTTCTGTATTGGAACACCTCCCGTATATCATCCTCAGATTAGCTTTACTATTTTAAGAGAAGACGAAATAGTATTGGTGGTACCTCTTAATCATAGATTGGCTAAAAATGATGAAATAAACTTAAGCGACGCAGAAAACGAAGATTTTATAGCTCTCGCTAACGGATATAGTTACAGAAAATTGACAGACGATTTATGTCTTAGTGCAGGTTTCACTCCTAAGGTCATATTTGAAGTCGATGACGCTTTAATGTACGAAATTCTAATGCTGGAACGTGGAATATGCTTAGTACCTCTATCAGTAACTAAAGCCTACATCAATGAACCTTATAAAGTACTTAAATTAAAAGATGTAAATGCTTCTATGAAGATAGTTTTATGCTGGAATAAAGAAAAATATATGTCTTCAGCCTGCGAAAATTTCAAAAAATTTATGATTGAAAATTTCTGATTACATGTGCTTTAAATAAAATTACTCTTATCACCTACATAATATAATACTAATTGATGTAAGGCTCTTGTACATCCTATATATAAAAGCCGCTTATCAAAATCGCTTTTATATTTTTCCTTTGATACCTCATATATAATTACTGCATCAAATTCCAATCCTTTGGCTAAATAAGCTGGTATAACTACTGCAGAACCTCTTATATTTTTATAACTTTTATCATTTAATGTAACCACATTTATTGACTCTTGAAGCTGTTGCTTTACATTTTCTGCTTCCTGCTGAGATTTTGTTATTATAGCTATAGATTTATATCCTTTTTGAAAAAACTTATTTATATCCATACAAATATTTTCATTAAGCATCTGTAAATTATCTGCTGCTTTAACCTGTGGGTATGCTTCATGCCTATCAAAAGAAATACTATCATCTGTTTTTCCTATAAGTTTCTGATTAAAAGAACTAATTTCATAGGAGGATCTGTAGCTTTTATTTAAAGTTAGCTTTACAGACTTTTTCTTATTAAATATGTGATTTATATATTCATATATTTCCTCATTCCCTGGCTTCTCTAAAGTTTGATTTATATCTCCTACCACCGTATACCTAGCGTTTTTAAATAGTAGATTAAAAATATGATAATGTATGGGATAATAATCCTGTGCTTCATCTATCACTACCTGCCTAATTTCTCCAAATTCATCATTTCCTCTGAGTTTTAATTTCATGCACAGCATTGAAAGCTCATCCTCGTGAAATATAACATGTCTATTTAGTTTTTCCTTTGTATAATTTATAATTTCTTCTATGGAAGCTGGAAGCTCTAAACCTTTAGCCAATCTATAAAATAGAGTTCTATCATTAAATAGACCCTTATATAAATTTAACTCTTCTATTTCAGTAAAGCCTTTAATATATTTCATAAGCCTATTAGCTTCCTTAACGGCTAACAATCTGCTAAAAGATTTAATTTCAAGGATATGATCTTCTGTAACAGCAGTCACCACCTTTTCGATGGTATCTAATCTAGCTTTACGCATTGAATGAATTTTTTCTAAAATAATATTTTCTATCCTTTTAAGCCTTTTTGCTGCAGGCATATTTATTTTATTATTGAGAAACATATTTTTTATTTCATCTGCCTTTATAGCAATTTTTCCATTATAGTATATATCTCTAAAAGGATTAATTTTTCTTTCCCAATATTCTATAAATCTATCTAGTATTATTACAAACTCCTCTGAACTTTTAAATTTTATACTTTCAAGTCTAATAAAAAACTCTTTTTTTCCTTGAAGGCTTATAATACTTTCCATTTGCTGCTGTCTTTTTTCGTTCTCTATAAAATTATCTATAGTCAGCTGTTTAACATTTTCTTCTCCTAGCTCTGGCAGCACATCTGAAATATATTCACTAAATAATGAGTTTGGAGAAATAACCACAATATTATTTATATTCAATTTGGATTTCAATCCTTCATAGAGTAAAAAAGCTATTCTATGAAGCGCAATAGAAGTTTTTCCACTGCCTGCAGCTCCCTGAACTATCAGCAGTTCGTTTTCAGTATCTCTTATAGCTATATCCTGTTCTTTTTGAATGGTCTCTACTATGCTCTTCATCTTAGGAGATGAATTTCTTGATAGAACTTCCTGAAGCATTTCATCATTTATGGTTATACTGCTGTCAAAAAAATACTTCAGCTTAGAATCCTCTATTTTATATTGTCTTTTTAAGCTAACTTCTCCCTCTATCACTCCTATGGGTGACCTATAATTTGCCTTACCCAATTCATTTCTATAAAATATACTGCATAGGGGCGCTCTCCAATCATACACATAAATATCATTTTCAGTATCATCCATAAGATTATATAATCCAACATAAATTTTTTCTGCTTCAAGTTCACCCCTTTCTATAAAATCAAATCTTCCAAAGTAAGGAGATTTCAGCATTCTATTATAACGATCAATCTTTTTTATAGTACTTCCGTAATCCCTTTCATGGCTTTTTAGTTCCTGTAAATATTGATTCATCTCTGGAATTTTTTCAAATTCATAAGATGAATGTGCTCCTTCCTCCCACATATCTCTTGCACTTTTCAACAGCTTTGACAATTTAGGATTAATGGCATCTTCTTCTTTATTAACGTTATTTTTAATTATATTCAGAGTTTTTCCTAAATATATATCTTCTTCCTCGTAATTGCTTTTAAAATCATCCATTTAATCACTCTCCCATAAATTTTAATTAATTCACTTGACATGGTTAACAGTTAATGATATTATAATAGTATAATTTTTATAGTTATGATATTATTGCTATTATAATGTTAATTATTAATTTTATTATAAATTTATGCTTTTGTAAATACCAAAGCTAAGATTCTAATTCTTAGCTTTTTTTGTCTATATATTGATGTTTTAATTCCAGCTAATTAAATTAGCTATGCGTTAATGCATAGCCTCATAAATCAGTAAAATATAGACTTTAAATAAAAATTTGATTTCTGCCAAGTTTTTTAGTTTTATATAAATTATCACCTGCAGTAAATTTTATCCAAATATATTTATGCAGTTTTTTCCTGCTCGCTTAGCAGAGTACAAAGCCTTATCTGAATTATTAATAATATCTATTAGCTGCTGATTATAATCACTTTTTACAGCTACACCTATGCTTATAGTTACTTGAACACCATGGTATTCCATAAAATTATATTTATATTGCGAGGCCTTATCCCTCAAAATTTCTAAGGACTTTAGAATATTATCTAAGCTTCTCCCATTAAAAAATATTATGAATTCCTCGCCGCCATATCTCCCCATGATTGAATTAGAAGGCATGTACCTTTTACACAATGCTGCTACATTTTTTATTACCTCATCTCCAAATAGATGTCCGTAAGTATCATTAGTCATTTTAAAATTATCTATATCCAACATAGCTACTGCGTAATTCAAACTACCTTCCTTTACAGATTCATCATATTGTTGTTTCCCAAGCTTCATTAAATGCCGCCTATTATATAACTTAGTAAGCTCATCATAAACAGCAAATTCCTTTATTTTCGAATACGATACGGCATTTTCTATAATTAGAGCAGATTGCTCTGAATACAAATCTACTAGACGAATTATGTCTTCAATATTGTATTTTGTTTCTCTTGCCACCACATCAATTGTACATAGTAACTTATCTTTTCTCTTTAAGGTTTTTGAAATCAAATTTTTACCATTGAGATATTTATAAGTTATTTCTGGAGTCAATTTTTTATTGCATCTAAAAGGTGTATCATATTTTAAAAACTTTACATTTTTATCTTCTCTTTTACTAACTATATAGCTCTCCGTTTCAGATACGCTGAGCATTATAACACAAATATCATAATTAACAATATTATTAAGATTATTTACCATAATCATAAGCAATTCCTTAATATCCAAAGTACTCATCATTGATTTTAAGCTTTGA
This sequence comes from Clostridium sp. 19966, assembly GCF_032335695.1. NCBI lineage: Bacteria > Bacillati > Bacillota > Clostridia > Eubacteriales > Clostridiaceae > Clostridium > Clostridium sp. 19966. The sequence continues at coordinate 42,497 of NZ_JACTOJ010000032.1, read as the reverse complement.
TTTAACGCTTCTGCCAATTTTCTTTCTAAGGTTTCATATTCAAGCTTTAAATTTTTTATTTCAACTTCGTAGCTTAATCTCTCATTCAAAAGTGCACTTTCTCTAAATATTCCTACTTGAAAAAATGCTTGAATACCCGTTATTATTACCATACAAATTGGAGTATAATATATGCTTAGATGAATTACCTTATTATTATTTAAAACATCTGTTAGAGCTAAAAATGCCATCATAAATACACTTAAAAAATTAGTTAAAGCATAGTCATATCCTTTTTTATAAGTCTTATATATCAAATAAAAGCACAAAGTAAAGGTAATAGGTATCATAATTTCACATAAATATGCAGAATATATCATATATTTTACAGGCAACAAAATACCTATAAAAATTATAAAACCTAAAGCTATCCCTGAAGCTCGAACTACATTTCTATTTAATAGTTCTTCATATTGATAATAAAAATAAAGGAAAAATAATTGTATCGCAACGAAATCTATAAGGTAAATTTTAGTGTTTATATCAAAACTTATATTAGGAAATAAATAGTTAAAGTAGCATTCACCATAAAGTAAAGGTCTTATAGCAATAGCCAATGCATACAGTGCTAGATAAGCGTATTGTTTGCTTCTAGAGTGTATAATATAAAACATAAAGAAAAATATCGACATTCCAAATAGCAATGCGGAAATAAACGCTTCAGTAAACAGTCCCGAATATTTTAATTTCTGTATCTGACCTTCACTTCCTATGATAATTGGTAAAGTTATACCTGAGCGATAATAGCTGAAATTACATACCTCTAATTCTAATTCATTAATATTTTTTTCAGCTGTGAAATTAACTACATTTGTCGTCCACTTTGGTTCAGCTAATTTCTTATTTCCACCGACTTTACCGCTGGAAAAATATAATTTTCCATTAATCCATAGATTATACGAAGTACTTATTTGGGGGAGTTTAATTGCTAATCTCTGATTAATATTAGCTTTTATTAAAAGCCTATATGTACCATATCCTTCATAAGGCAATTTATTCCCTTGCTTATCTTTATATTGGCTCCAATTGTAAGCTGGAACTTGTACCATTTGTTTTTTCGATTTGTCCAATATCTCGCCATTAGAAGATAGAAGCTCATTCCAGTAAAATTCCCATGTACCGCTTAATTCTATAGGTGATGCGTTTTCAATATTCGTAACATCTATTGTTCCGTTCTTAACATAATCATGGTTTTTTCCAATACCGTTAAATATATTAAATAATATTATAATCAAAGATAAAATTATTATTGCATTTGCAATCTTAATCAGTTTTTTCATGCATTTCCCCCAAAAAACACTAAATATTTTATCTAGTTTTCATTATATCATATAAAGTTTTATTTTTATTCTATAAATTTCAATTATACTACCGCAGTTTTGAATTAACAGCAAAGCTTTTAAAGCACAATTTTTAATTTCTGTGCATTCAATTTCTTTTGCTGGCAAATACTAATGTCATAATTTTAAACAAGGAGGAACTTTATATGGCAAAAAAAATGAAAACCATGGATGGAAATCAAGCCGCTGCAGAGGCTTCTTATGCCTTTACAGATGTAGCAGCTATATATCCAATCACCCCTTCTACTCCAATGGCTGAAGGTGTAGACGAATGGTCTGCTCATGGTAAAAAAAATATATTCGGTCAAACCGTAAAGGTAGTTGAGATGCAATCAGAAGCAGGTGCAGCAGGCTCTGTGCACGGTTCACTGGTAGCTGGTGCTCTCACTACTACATATACTGCATCTCAAGGGCTTTTGCTTATGATTCCTAATATGTATAAAATAGCAGGTGAACTGCTCCCAGGAGTGTTCCACGTAAGCGCCCGCGCTTTGGCCACTCATGCTCTATCTATTTTGGGTGATCATCAGGATGTCATGGCTGCAAGGCAAACTGGTTTTGCCCTGTTAGCCTCTTCTAGTGTGCAAGAAGTAATGGATCTAGCAAACATCGCTCATTTGGCTACTATAAAATCCAGGGTTCCCTTTCTTCATTTCTTCGATGGTTTCAGAACCTCCCATGAATATCAAAAGATTGAAGTCATCGATTACGAAGATGTGGCTAAGCTTATAGATTATACTGCTTTGCAAGCTTTCAGAGAAAGAGCCTTAAATCCAGAGCATCCTTCCGTAAAAGGAACTGCTCAAAATCCGGATATATATTTTCAGGAGAGAGAATCTGCTAATAAATTTTATGATGCAGTGCCAGACATAGTAGAAGGTTACATGAGAGATATTGAAAAAATAACAGGAAGATCCTATCATCCCTTCGATTATTACGGCGATCCTGCTGCTGAAAACATAATTATAGCCATGGGATCCATATGTGATACCATAGAAGAAACTATAGATTATCTAAGAGGAAAAGGAGAAAAGGTTGGAGTAATTAAAGTTCATCTTTACAGGCCTTTCTGCAGCGATTACTTCTTTAAAGCCTTACCTAAAACAGTTAAAAAAGTTGCTGTTTTAGATAGGACAAAAGAACCAGGTTCTACTGGAGAACCTTTATACCTAGATGTAGTAAAAGTACTTTATAATTCTCCAACTAAACCTTTAGTGGTAGGCGGTCGTTATGGATTAGCTTCAAAGGATACTCGCCCATCTCAAATTCTGGCGGTATTTAATAATTTAAAAAGCAATTCTCCTAAAGATAGATTTACCATTGGCATAATCGATGACGTAACTAATACTTCACTTCCTGAGGAAGAACCGATAGAAACCACTCCAGAAGGAACCGTAAGCTGCAAATTTTATGGATTAGGCTCTGACGGAACAGTGGGAGCTAACAAAACTGCTATAAAAATAATAGGAGATAATACAGATTTATATTCTCAAGCTTATTTCTCCTACGACAGCAAAAAATCCGGGGGAAGTACTGTATCCCATTTAAGATTCGGCAAAAAACCAATAAAATCACCTTATCTGGTTTATGAGGCTAACTATGTAGCTTGTCATAATAAGTCCTTCCTGTATAACTTAGATGTATTAAAAGGTTTAAAGCCAAATGGAACCTTTGTATTAAATTGCCCTTGGAAGGAGGAAGAATTGAACGAGAAGCTTCCGGGATATGTTAAGAGGTATTTATCTAAAAACAATATCAATTTTTATGTAGTAGATGCCATATCAATAGCTCAAGAAGTAGGGTTAGGTACTAGAATTAACATGGTAATGCAGGCTGCATTCTTTAAACTTGCTAATATAATACCTATTGATGAAGCACTTGAATATTTAAAGAATTCCGTAGAAAAAACCTACGGGAAAAAAGGTCAGGGCATCGTAGAATCTAATAAGCAGGCTATTACAAAGGGTGCCGAGGCAGCTCACAAAATCAATGTACCTAAAGAATGGGAAAACGCATCAGATGAAAAAGTAACAAAAAAAGATCTGCCTGAATTTATAAAAAATATAGAAAGACCTATGGCAAGACAAGAAGGAGATGATCTTCCAGTAAGCGCTTTTAACGGAATGGAGGACGGTACTTTCCCGCTAGGTGTAACTGCTTATGAAAAACGTGGAATAGCCGTAAGAATACCAGAATGGCAGATAGATAAATGTATTCAATGTAATCAGTGCTCCTTAGTGTGTCCGCACGCAGTAATAAGGGCTTGTCTTCTTACTGATGAAGAAAACGACAGAGCTCCCGGAACCTTCTATACCAAAATTCCAATGGGAAAAGGAGGCTTCGAAAAGCTTCATTACAGAATTCAAATCAGTCCTTTAGACTGTACTGGATGCGGCAACTGTGCAGATGTATGCCCTGCTCCAGGTAAAGCATTGATTATGAAACCTGCTGAGGAGCAGATTCATGAACAAGCTGAAAACTTTGAATTTGCTATAACCATAACAAATAAACTTAACCTTATGGATATCAATACATTAAAAGGAAGCCAGTTTGCAAAACCTTTGTTAGAGTTTAATGGTGCCTGCCCTGGTTGTGGAGAAACGCCATATATAAAGCTTCTTACCCAGCTATATGGTGATAGAATGATGATTGCTAACGCTACAGGCTGTTCTTCAATATGGGGAGGAAGTGCACCTTCCATTGCTTACACCACAAATGATGCAGGTAAAGGTCCATCTTGGGGTAATTCTTTGTTTGAGGATAATGCTGAATATGGTTATGGAATGTTCCTAGCTGTTAATCAAATGAGGAGAAAATTAACTGACTTAATGAATGAAGCTTTAGGAACGAACATCAATTCTGAGCTTAAAGAAGCTTTCAAAGAATGGCTAGATAGCATTAATGATGCCAAGGCCTCCATTGAAGCTTCAAGCAAAATATTAGCCAATATAAATAAGGAAAATATAAACCAAAATTCAGTATTAAAAGAAATTATAAACAGAAAAGATTTCTTGGTGAAAAAATCTCATTGGTTCATCGGAGGAGATGGCTGGGCCTACGACATAGGCTTCGGAGGACTGGATCACGTATTAGCTCAGGGCGACGATGTTAACATATTTGTTATGGATACAGAAATCTATTCTAACACAGGCGGGCAGTCATCAAAATCAACACCAGCTGGAGCAATTGCCAAATTTGCTGCTGCCGGTAAGAGATCAAGGAAAAAAGATCTTGGGCTTATGGCTATGACCTATGGTAATGTTTATGTGGCACAAATAGCAATGGGAGCAAATATGAATCAAACCATCAGAGCTATATCTGAAGCTGAAGCTTACAACGGACCTTCTCTTATTATAGCCTATGCTCCTTGCATAAGCCATGGAATCAAAACAGGCATGGGTACCAGCATAAATGAAGAGAAGAAAGCAGTTGAATCTGGATACTGGCATCTTTACAGATATAATCCTCTGTTAAAAAATCAAGGAAAGAATCCTTTTGTATTAGATTCCAAAGAGCCAAATAGCTCTTATATAGACTTTATTAAAGGAGAGATACGTTACGCATCACTGATGAATGTCTTCCCTGATAGCGTGGACGAAGCCTTTAAATTATCTGAAGATTTGGCTCAAGACAGATACATGCTCTACAGAAAACTATCAGAACTGCAGTATTAAAACAAAACCTAAAAAATAAGCAGATTAAAAGGTACTATCATTAAAAATAGTACCTTTTATAAATTATATAATATTATTTTTCATTAGTATCCACATATTCCTTAGCATTTATCACGTCCACTTCGCTAGGAATACTCACCTGAGAAACAGGTTTTAATTTATCTTCATTTGCCCAAGCAGCTGTATCATGCTTTTCGATAGGTATCTTAATAAATGCATCCTTCACTTTATCATTTCCCATAGTTACTCCTCCTCTCTTTTAAATAGTATCTGCATTTTTAAAAATCAAATACTAAATGCCACCTAAAAAATCAGCTGCTTCCGTTAATCTTTTTTCAAATCTGCTTTTTCCTATAAGCTTAATACTTTCATACAAGTCTGGAGTGATGCTACTTTTTGTTAAAGCAATCCTTATAACCATAGCTACATCACCTACATGACCTTTATATTTATCCTTATTTTTCTTAAAATCTTTAACTTTAGAGGCATATCCTAAGCTTTCACCAAATTTCTTCAAATTATTAAACCACTTTTCTTGGTCATCATTATCATCATAAAATTCTTTATACTTTGTTAAAATTTCTTTAATTGCTTTTTTATCCATGAATTCTGGGAATTGAAACATTTTATTATAAGAATCATATAATTCATCAAAGAAAAAATATAAATCTTTTTTCACATCTGTCCACTTACTTATATCTTTTCTTGGTTTTTCAGATTCTCTTTCTATATTAAATACCTTAATTCCATAATCTTTATCGGACTTAAATAGGTTAGCCATTTCCTCATCATAGACTTCTGCCCACTTTATATAAGAATTATATACTTCTACAGCTGTCATATCAGCCACCATTTCTTTGCTTATGTCCATAAGCTTATTTAAATCAAATAAAGCTCCCGAAGCACTCATCTTTTCTATATCTACAAAGAATTCTGTATAGGCCTTTTTCTTATTTTCTCTTCTCCAATCTTCAAAATTTGAATTTGCTATATGCAGAAGATATTCTATAACAGCTTTAGGCAGATATCCTTGTTCATCATAGTAATTAAAAGAAAGCTCTGGATCTTTTCGCTTACTGAGTTTCCTTTTAGATGTTCCATCCATTTTCATTAATGTAGAAGTATGAGCATACTCCACTCTTTTGAAGCCAAGCATATCAAAAAGTTGAATATGAATAGGTGTAGAAGAAAGCCACTCCTCACCCCTTACCACCAATGTGGTTCTCATTAGGTGATCATCTACTGCATGAGCAAAATGATAGGTTGGAAGTCCATCGGATTTTAATATTACAATATCCTGAATATTTTCAGGCATACTAATTTCTCCTTTTATCCTATCTCTAAAGGTAATCCTTTTATCAGGAGTCCCCTGTGATTTTAATCTAATTACATATTCCTTTCCAGAGGCTAAGTTTTCCTCTATTTCTTTCAATTTTATACTTCTATGCTTAGCAAATTTCCCGTAGTACCCTGTATTCACCTTTATGCTCTCTTGAAACTTTCTAAGATTATTCAAATCTTCATTAGAACAAAAGCATGGATATGCTAATCCCTTTTCTATAAGAGCTTTAACATAACATTTGTAGATATCAATTCTATCACTTTGCGTATATGGACCATAAGCTCCCTTTTCATTTTTTTCATCAATGCTTCCTTCATCAAAAAAAATATTATAAGTCTTAAGCCCTTTTACGACGTCCTCTATACTCCCTTTCACTTCTCGTTTTTTATCAGTATCTTCTATTCTTAAATAAAAGATGCCGCCAGTCTGATGAGCCAATCTTTCATCAATTAAAGAACCAAATATGCTTCCTAAGTGTAAAAATCCTGTAGGGCTTGGAGCAAATCTAGTAATCATAGCTCCATCCTTTAATTGTCTTTCAGGATATATTTTTTCATAATATTCAGTAGTAGTTTTTATATCAGGCAGAAGTAAATCTGCAATTAATTTATAATTATCCATATTATCCATCCTTTCGTTATAAATAAAAAAGCCCTTCATCCTAATAGGACGAAAGACTATCTTCCGCGGTACCACCTAAATTGACAATAGTTCCACTTAATAATTAGCTGAAATTTTTTGGCCACAAAAACTTCAATTAACTTCTCCAATAACGTGAAGAACTCCGTAGAATCTACTCAATGTTTTTCAATTCCATGCTCCAAGGCTTCTTTCAAAGAATTCAAATGCCGAATTTCCACCATCATCGGCTCTCTTTAACTATTTACTTCTCCTACTCTTCCTCTTCACTGCATTTATATTAATGCATTAATTTTTCTCATGTTACATCTTTTCAAACATATTGTCAATACTATTTTTTGTTAGCAAATTGATTTATATAACACTTTTTCTATAAAGATATCCAAGAGCGTTGCATCAAATTGAGTTCCTGCATTTCTTTTTAATTCTTCTATAGCTACTTCTTCAGGTAATGCATCTCTGTAGCTTCTTTCGCTAACCATGGCATCATAAGCATCAGCTATTGAAATAATCCGCGCTTGAAGAGGTATTTCTTCGCTTTTTAAAGCTCTAGGATATCCTTTTCCATCCCATCTTTCGTGATGTGCCAGCACATACTGAGCTATTTCCTGCATATCACTTACAGTGCTAAGAATTCTATATCCTATCTCTGGATGCTGCTTTATTTCATTCCATTCATTTTCCGTTAATTTTCCGTTTTTATTTAGTATATTTTCTTCTATAGCTATCTTGCCTATATCATGTAAAAGTCCTACAGTTTTTAATTCTCTTACTCTATCCTCTGGAAATTGCAAAGCTCTTCCCATAGCTTCGCATAGATTTGAGACTCTATGTGAGTGCTGCTCTTCTCTCTTATTTTTTTCATGAAGAGTACTTATTATAGTATTTATAGTTTTCCCTCGCATGCTTGGTCTTTGAAATAATTTTATTTTGTACATATTGTCCTCTGATTTTTTCAGTATATCTGAAATTCTTTCAGTAGGCTCTTTCTTTGTAGCATATCCAAAGGAAACGGATATATCAATAGAATTAATTTTTTCTGTCAATTCTAGGCTTTCTATATACTTAACAATATTCTCAGCTCTATCACAATCTGTTTTGGGAAGCAAAATTATAAATTCATCACCGGACAATCTAGCAAGCACATCTCCTTCTATACATGCTTTTTTTAATAACTCAGCTACTTTTATTAGCAATTTATCTCCAAATACATGTCCAAAAGAATCATTTATAAGCTTCAGCCCATTAACATCAGCCATTATAATAGTTAGAGGCAGATTTTCTTCCTTATCAAGCTCTCGTAATTTTTCTTCGAAAAATCTCCTATTATGCAATCCTGTCAATTGATCATGATAACTTAGGTATTTTAAATTATTTTCACTTGCTATTAAAGCCAATTCATTGCGTCTCTCAACTGTCATATTCCTAGATATAGCCAGAACCTCTTTATCATTGCTTTTTACCATTCTTACTTCAAAGTAATGTTCTTTTCCGGAAATATCTAATTTATATTGAAATGTTTGTAATTTTCCATTTTCAATAACTAAAGCTAATTTCTCCATTGCATTCTTTGCTACATCTTCTGGCATTAATTCCGAAATACTTTTCCCAATAAATTTAATTTTAGGCACTAATAATAAGCCTTCATCTCCAGAAGTGCAATCCAAAAAGTACCCTTTATCATCGATAACAAATAATAAATCTGGAATAGCATTTACAATAGCTTTATTCTTCTCCTCGCTAGCTGCCAGTTTTCTCTCACTCTCAGCAATTTGTTCATATTGAATTCTTAACTCTTCTTCCGAAGCAGTGAGCTGCTGAACATAAGCTTGAAGTTCTTCATTAGCCGCGGCTAATTCTTCATTACTTTTATTTAGTTTAGTTTCTGCTGCATCCACCTTTTTTATAAGCCGTTTTATTAACATATAGATTATCAAGGTTGTTATAAATACGTATAACCATCCTTTGTAGGTACTTATAAGTAATAGCATGCCGTTATCAATTGAAATTTTACTTGCTTCCAAATCAGTAATGTAAATCCATAGTAGTCCAATAATAAGATAGGTTAGACATATTTTTACTGCCTCATACTCTAGCTTACTTTTTCTTTGAGACCTAAAAATTATCATGAATTTTTTCAACTTATCTCCGAACATGATTACTCCCCCCATCCAACTAATTAATTCATTTAACAATGATGTTTATAAATATATCGACCTATTTTCCCAAAAACTTCACTGTTTAGACTAAATTTTTCGTCGTATGCTAAATAATTACTTTTAATTACTATTTACTATTAATAATATAACATTTTGAACATTGTTACAATATTATCCTTCATGATTTTTAACATTGCTTCTTAAATACAATTTTATTTGACAGTATTCTATGATATAATAAGCACTATTGGTATAATTAGGCATCATTCTTATCTAATAATATTACAGAAAGGTCTTGTGAAATTAATGACAGCAATGAATAATTCTAATTTGCTAAAAAATAATTCTCTACGATTGCTTATGATAGCAAGAGTATCCACTAATTTTGCATATCAAATGCTTACAATTGCTATAGGGTGGCAAATGTACTCCCTTACACATTCTGCATTTTATTTGGGACTAGTTGGATTAGTTCAATTTCTTCCAATGCTTTTATTATCTCTATTTGTGGGACATCTTTCAGATAGATATGACCGTAGAAGAATAATAACTATTGCCCAGGTAATTGAAAGCGTAGCTATTGTTTTGCTGGCTTTAGGAAGCTACAGCGGCTGGCTTACTAAGGAAAGATTCCTTTTAATAATTTTCTTTATAGCAGCAGCTCATTCCTTTGAAGGACCTCCAATGCAAGCATTACTGCCTAACATTGTAAGCAAGGAAGTCTTCCCTAGAGCTTCTGCTTTAATGTCCTCTGTATCAGAATTTGCAGTTATTATAGGACCAGCAATGGGTGGCATATTATATTCCTTTGGTGCTACTTTAGTTTATAGTATAGCAGCAATTTTATTGCTGCTTTCTGGTATACTTATATCTCAAATATTTATGAGAAAAGAAGAAAGAAAAGTTGAAGCTGCAAGCTTGAAATCTTTTTTTGCTGGAATAACCTTTATAAAAAGCAAACCTATCATACTTGGAGCTATATCCTTAGATTTATTCGCCGTACTATTTGGTGGAGCTACAGCTCTTCTTCCAATATATGCTAGTCAAATTTTAAAGATAGGCTCCTTAGGATTAGGCATTCTTAGATCTGCACCTGCCGTAGGTGCTTTGCTCATGTCAGCCTACCTTGCTAAAAAACCATTAAGAAAGAATGTGGGACATATAATGTTCACTGCGGTAGTATGTTTTGGACTTTCTACCATCATATTTGCTATATCAAAGTCAGTAATTATATCCTTTATAGCTCTTTTTGCACTGGGCGCTTCCGACGTAGTAAGCGTAGTTATACGTTCTACCCTGGTTCAGCTTGAGACTCCCGATTACATGAGAGGAAGGGTAAGCTCTGTAAATATGATATTTATAGGCACCTCAAATCAGCTGGGTGAATTCGAATCAGGTACAACAGCTTCCTTGCTTGGAACTATGCCTGCAGCACTTGTAGGTGGGCTAGGTACTATAATCGTTGTAGTGCTGTGGACCAAATTATTTCCTTCTCTATTTAAAGTAAATAAATTTGAAGCTAGCAAAAGCTAGCTTCTCATTACTTTAACGTTAATTCTTTTATTTCTTCAAATGGATAGTTAATTCCAGGACAATCTGTGCCTTCATTGAGTTCTTTGTGACATTTTATCATTTCTATGTTATATTTCTTCATCACATACTTACATAAATTAACTGTAGAAATTTTCTGTTTTTCTGGCATTAATTCCTGCATGTAATTTCCCTCAGCGCATATTCCAATAGACATATCATTTGCTCCAGCGCAATGGGCTCCTATGGATTCTTCAGGCCTTCCTCTATAAATACTGCCATCTTTTCTTACTAAAAAATGATATCCGCATCCAGCCCATCCGTTTCCCAAATGAAGTTTATGCACATCTTCTACGCTGCACATGCTTATAGCCGCATGATGAAGCACTAAAATTTCTGGTTGATTGCCATAGGATAAATCCTTGAATTTCAAATTACTTTCAATTATATCCATGATTTCATCTCCTCAAACTGAAACACATTCTATTCATCATTTCTGCTAGTTCTAAAAGGAGCCAAAGGTAATCCATTTTTCCCCAATATCGTTACTGACCCATAATTGGTCCAAGAATATCTCACATACTTTGGATTTGACACTTCCTTTGAGTATACAAATATCTTGTTGCCGCAAATCTCTGCAGCAGCTTCTTTATAATTTTTATCTTCTCCTGCTATTTCAAAGCCTTCTGCCTTCTCACCCTTTAATACCATTCCATCTTCTGCATAATCAAAGTTAATTTCTATTCCACTAGCTTTATATTCAAAGGATTTATAAATAGGTCCATAAGCTTTTAAAGCTTTACCATACACATGGTATAGAGCTTGCATAGACAATCTAACTCCCACAGGCTCTTTGTCCACTGGATGAATATTATCAAATTCACCGCAGTCAAGTATAACAGCTAAACCAGTGTTCTTAATTGTTTTATGCACTCTCATCTGTGCTTCCCTTATAAGAGCCCAATGCTTATTATCCTTATCCTCTCTACCAATGAACATAGGAAGCTGTACAAAAATAAATGGAAGTTCTTCATCTTCCCAGTCATTTCTCCACTGCTCTATAAGTTTAGTAAGGAGCTTACCATACATCTTTGGCTTGTGGTCATCACTTTCTCCTTGATAATATATGAAGCCTCTTAATGTATATGGCATAATCCTTTTAAGCATGGTCTCATACACTCCTGCCGCTCTGAAGGGCGATTTTGGTCCAAGAGGCTCAGGCCAATGGCATTCTCCTGCAATTTTGAGAACCTGAGACCATAGTATATCTGGCTTTTCAGCATAACATTTATCAACTTTTTTTTGCCATTGCTCATACCATATATTATAATCTTCTAATTGCTTCAAATACTCCTCAAAGCTTCTTCCCTTATTAGCATTATCATATTCCTGCACATAAGTATTAGTGTCCCTATCCAGCTCTAGACTCTCCCTGCTTATCCAGGCTGAAGCTGAGGTTCCTCCCCAATTGCAGCCAATTATGCCTACAGTCACATTTAATTCTTCTGATAACTTTTTTGCATAATAATATGCAACTGCAGACCAAGTACCTGCATTTTCAGGTGTACATTCCTCCCAATGATTTTTAGATTCTTTTTCAAAGAACTCTTCGTCTATATAACTTAGCCTAAGAGTATTATAGAATCTTACGTTTTCATTTTTTATGTTTGCTACGACTTCTTTACCATTTTTGCTGTTTTGCAGTTCTAATTCCATATTAGATTGTCCACCTGCTAGCCATACCTCTCCAAGCATTACATTGTCAAATAGAATCGAGCTGTTTCCATCAGTGATACTTAAAGCATATGGACCTCCTGCTTTCATGCTAGGAAGAACAGCTGTCCATTTATTATTCTTTACTTTTGAGCATACACTGAATTCACCTATAGAAATTGTAATTAAAGTGTCTTCTGTTCCAGTTCCCCATATTCTTATATTTTTTTCTCTTTGCAATACCATATTGCTGCTAAAAATCGATGCTACCTTCAACAATTTAAATCTACCTCCAATATAATAGTAATCCTTTCCATAGATAAATTGTAACACTAATTTTATTAAAAATTAATGTACAATTTTGTTACAAAACTACATGGTTTTTTATATACAGATTTATATAACCTTTCATGGCCTCATCATAGTCCCTACAAATAGTGGCAGCTTTGTTTCATTATCGATTACAGCATACAAAAAAGGTCTGTTAAGTATTATACTTTTCATTAGAGGCGCTGCTCCAGATTTCATCTCAACTTTCGTAGCTGCTGCTGCTTTTGTTCCATCAGTATTTACAGATATAAACGCTTTATGAAGTATATTGCTCACATAAATATTTCCTTCACTGGAACTACCCATATTAGAAAAGTCTGCATTATTACTATCAAAGCACAGTTTAAGTCCCATTTCTTTTAAGGAATCCGCTAATTCCAAACTATAATCTGCTTCGAATATAGGCATTTTAACACTAATAGCAGTTTGAACTCCATTATTTATAAGCTTTATAAAATCTTCTCCTGTAAGAGAAGATAAGTAATTCTCTAGGCTTATACCTTCATTAGGAAGCAAAGCAACAAAGCTGAACTTACCGCCCTTATATTCTTTTATGAAGCCTTGCACTTTATCATCATTAAGATACTGATATTCTTCTGAATTCATAAATTTTACGGATTTATCGGTACCCTCCTCTAATCTAAAAGTGCCAGTGTTTACATCTTCCTTTTTATAAGGCTGCTGCCATTTTTCATCAAAATAAATAGTGTTTATTAAATACATAACAGTATTTTTATCAATTTTATCTACAATTTTATTTATTTGATTTCCTGTATTTTTCTTAACCCAATTATTTATATCTTTTATTGTATTATCGGATTCAAAGTCCGATTTATAAGCTTCAGCATTATAATAATCTGCGGCACTTTGAAGAAATTTCTTCTTTACGGTTAAATTTTTTGCCTTGCTGTACCATATGGAATTTCCAATACTTACTTTTCCTTCTTTTTCATTGGTTAGTTTTCCCATTAAGCTGTGGTAATATAAATTTAATTGTGAGGAACTCATATTTTCTGCCCCCAGCAAATTTTCGAACTCCTTAAGCGTATCACCAGCTGCACCATTTTCTGTCATGCCAAGAGCCATATAAATTGATACGGGGGATATAAGCGAATTTTCTTGTTTATTATAAGACTTTTTAAATAGATTGATAGAAAAGTTGGAAGTTATTTTTATAAAACTCGTATCCAGCTTTATATCATCAGTTTTTTGAATTTTAATCTTTTTCATTAAATCTTCAGCATAAACTTTACTTTCAGATAATTTCTTTTGTAAAAGTGCAGAGGTCAGCAGCAATAAAAAAGCAATTGCAGCTGATATCATCGGAATAGATTTTTTACTCATAGAATACCTCCTATACATTTACATACTTTAAGCAATATTTTTTATTCTGCCTATATAATGGTCACTTAGCTATATTGTTATAGTTTTTTATGCATTTTTTTTCATTAGGTTCTGTTTTAAATCAGTGTTGATTTTTACACTGATTTAAAACTTCCTTAAGTTCGGAAGGCTATGTTTTAAAATGTTGATATTATCGTTTGAGTTCTAGGAACTCTTAGGGATTGCGACTTATAATTGGCGTAATTTTGCCTAGGACGGGCAAAGCAATTTTAGCGCCATGGATGGCGCATTAAAATTGGTAGCCGATTATAACAAAACAGCCCTTAGAGTTCTTTTACGAAAAACGCCTTTATCAACATCCTTTTAAATCATAGCCTTTTATTGAGAAAAACCATGTGGATATGATCCTCCCATTTGCCATTTATATTTAGATATTTATAAGCTAGCCCCTCGTTATAAAACCCCACTTTCTCTGCTACTCTTAAAGAGCGCTTATTTTTAGGCATAATGTTAGCTTCTATTCTGTGGAGCCCATACTCATTAAACATAATTTCTATTCCTTTGTTTATAGCCTCAGTCATATAGCCTTTATTTATTTCATCCTTATCTAGCTTGTATCCTAGATAACAGGATAGAAAAGCTCCTCTCACAATATTGCTGAAACCTATAGATCCTATTATTTTTCTCTCATCTTCCTTTTTAAGTATCCACACTCTAAAAGAATCCCCTTTTTCAATGCTTATGTATTCTTTTTCCAATTCTTTTTCATGATAGGCTTTGGTATAAAATCCTTCATTTCTCCTAGGTTCCCACTCTTCCAGAAACAATTTGTTCCTAGAATAATATTCTAAAACCAAATCTGCATAGCTCTTATCCAATACCTTTAATACTAATCTCTCTGTTTCATAAATTTTTTCCACCATAATCACTCCTAATTCTTTTGTCTCTGTTTTTAATCAAAGAAATATTTCTCTTCAGTGGAAATATTATAACATGCTTATAGATTAATTCTAAATTCCATATGGATATGTATTCATTATTGTGATACCCATTAATTAGATGCATTTAAATGCAGAATAGTTTTCTTAAATATACTCTTATTTTCTTGCAAGTTACAGCTTTTTATTATAAAATAATATTATTGTTAAAAAGGAATTTATAAATGATTTTTTTAATCTTTAATTATATCACATTTTATTATTTTTGTAAATCTTTTTGTTGGATATTATATAATATCTATAAAAATCACGGCAAAAACCCATCTTTCACTGCAATACACAGAAAGATGGGCTTTTTTATATTGAATTTGTTTTCTTACACTATATCTCCATATACTAGGCCTCTTGTTCCTGTGGCCACATAAATGCGTCCAAACACTCTTGGGTCCCCTGATATAGATCTAATATCACCAAAATTATGTTCATTATCGTTGATTCTAATCCAGTTTTCTCCGCCATCATCAGATCTATAGAAACCATACTCTCCATTTATAGTTCCGCTGGTGTATAAAGCTTTAATTTCATTACCTTCTTTAGGTTTCCCAAGACCAATTCTATTTATATAATCTCCAGCCTTTGAAACCCTTTCTCCTATAAATCTATTTTCAGCCTTATCATAATTTAACTTCCAAAGTCCTCCTTCAAGCATTGCAAGCCATATAGTTCCTTCTTTTCCTGATTCAACTCTTATCTCATAGCTCTGCTCGCTATCTATGCCGGCAAGATTAATCTTAGGAAAATCTTCTGGTGCTTCAACTTCCTTAAAAACTGCACCTTTATCTGTACTTACATAGAAGCCTCTACCCTCAGAATTATCACTGAAGCCATAGAAAATATCTGCATTCACTCTATCTGACATAACCTTAAAAGGCATTTTGTCAGCTTCTATCAATTTTCCTTCTCTATCATAAACTGAGACTTTTGCCCATATCTTTCCTAAATCTCTTGTATAAACAAGCTTAGAGGAGTATATTGGTAGTCCAAGCCCCCAAAGTATTGTATTGCCATCTGAGGATACTGCCGCCCAGCCAGCTGTAACATTTGGTGTTTTTATATATTCTACAAGCTCATCAATATCCTTAGTGAGTCCTACTGGATCACTTAACTGCTCCCAGCTCTTGCCTTGGTCAAAGGATACAATTATTCCCCCCTTAGTTTTTCCAAGCCAATTTCCTCTAGGAGCCACCACTAGCATGTTAGGGTTGCTGTCAGGGAAATCTGCATTCATTGCAGTTATCCATCTATCCTTATTATGATTTGCAAAGGTGTTTTCTGCAGGTTTATCAAGATCCGTGAATACAAATCCACCATAGTCACCTATGATATCTATAACTTTAACTTCTCCAGCTGGGGGTGAATAAACATTTAAATGTACAGTTTCTTCCACGCCCTCATCACAGCAGCTCCATACTACATCTTCTCCTCTGTCTGCCGCAGTCAGGTTTCTAGTCATGAATATTCCTGCTCCTGTGTTGAAAAGTGCCATATCGCTGTCAAAAGGATTAATTTTTAAATCTGACATCCAATGAATAAGAGACAGATTTCCATTGTATTCTGGTCTTTGATAGGAAACATTAAAATCAATTTTTCCTATTTCTAACCCTGACATGATAGGTTTCCAAGTGATACCATAGTCAGTGGATCTATAAATTGTATCCGGTGCTGAAGTAATGGTAGAGCAAATTAATGTACCCTTATGATTTTTATCAGCGCATATACCGCTTATTCCATATCCCACTCTTCTTTCAGGAGCTTCTTCATCATGAAAATTGGGTTCTATTATATTTTGAGGCGTTATGTCCAAAGCTTCTATCACCTCTCCATTATCATCAAACTCAAAACGGAACAAAGCTCCATCATAGCATTTTCCAGTGTCGCAGCCATAGCTGTTCCAATTAGACCAGCCTATGTTATAAGCAGCATAGGATATATAAAGATATTTTTCTAAAAAAGCAGCACGCTGCCCCACATAGCCTGGATAATCCTTAGATCCTGCTATAACTGGTGTGGGTTCACCCTTTAATGGTTTAAAGTTTTCTCCTCCATCATTGCTTACATAGACACTCTGACCGCGAACATTTTCTATTAAGGAGCCTTGTCTTCCATTTGTTGCAACAATTATTCTGTTCGAGTCAGCTGGATCCATTTCCACAAAAGCTATGTTGGTTTCATTATCCTTTCCAGGATATGCTACCTCTAACCTTTTCCAGGTTCTACATCTATCCGTTGTCTTCCACAAACCATCTTCCATGGTTCCTAAATAAAGCACCTCAGAATTATTAGGATCTACCACCAACCTTTCCCCAGTAGATCTCCCTGCCGCATTTCCATGTATGGTAGCAGTATTTCCCTTCTCATCAATTACAGGTGGATCAAAATATACAAAATGCTTACCGTAATCCTCTGAAAAAGCTATCTTATGCTTAGGATAAAGACCCACCATGGTATATAAGTAGCTTGGATTTTGCTTGTCTAAAGCTATTGAAAGTGGATAAGTTTCCCACCTTTCAGAATCCTTTACATGATCCACAAGAGATATCCAGCATCTTTTTTCAAAATCATATCTATAATTACCACCTATATCAGTTCTGCAGTATAAAATATTAGGCACTGAAGGATGAAAGAGGAATCCTGTAACGAAACCTCCCCCAGGAACTGAAATAGATTTATACATATACTTTTCGCGTTTATTTAAATTATCTGCTTGGACAGTCATATCTTCACTCCCTTTAATTATTGGTTTACTATTTAATATTCAATATGTTCTTAAGCGTAAATAGGATATTCCTTTTCGGCTCTTACAAATAGAGGAATTTCACCAATTGGAGCCTCTACCGTGACTACTTGTCCACCTTCTATTATCTCATTAGTCTTTGCGTTCTTCCATAACTGATTCTTTGGCAGATAAACTTTCCTGCTTCTCTGTCCTAATTCGAATATAGGCGCTACCAATATATCAGGTCCAAACATGTATTGTGTATCCGCATTCCAGCAAGCTTCATCCTCTGAGAATTCGTAGAACATGGTTCTCATAACAGGAGTTCCTTTTTCATGGGCTTCCTTCATGCATTCTCTTACATATGGGCGAAGTCTTTCACGCATTAAAATATATTTTTTCATTATCTCATAGTTTTCCTCACCAAAGCTCCATACTTCATTATCGCTGCCAGTAAACATTTGAGTTACACCATCAATTACTGCCTGCTTGGGCTGAATATGAGGCACTCTCTCTCCATGAAGACGAAGTACTGGTGAGAAAACTCCAAAAGCAAACCAACGTAAAAGAAGTTCATGGAAGTTCTTATCCTGTACGTCTCCCCCTAAAAATCCTCCTATATCAGTTGTCCACCAGGGTATTCCTGCAATACCCATGTTTAACCCAATTTGAATCTGTTCTCTAAGGGCTCTGAAGGTGGAGGAAACATCTCCTGACCAAATGAGAGCTCCATATCTTTGGCTTCCAGCCCAAGCAGAACGAACTAAGTTACATACATTTTCCTGACCTGCTTCTGTCATTCCATCGAAAAAACCTTTGGCATACATAGCCGGATATATATTAGTACATTGAAGAGCTGGTCCTTGATAATATCTGTAGTTATCAAAATCATAAGGTCCAAACTCAGGTTCAGCCTCATCTAGCCAGAATATACGAACTCCCTTGTCATAATAATTTTTCTTGCAAGCTTGCCATACATAATCCCTAGCACCTGGATGTGTAGTATCATAGAATACTGTCTCACCCATCCAGTTCATATTTATATTCATTCCTCTATCTGCAGAAATTAAATAGCCTTCCTTTGACATTGGCCCAAAATTTTCAGAACGGCTATCTACTGTTGGCCATACGGAAACCATAAGCTCTATGCCCATTTCCTTTAATTCAGCTATCATAGCATCTGGATTTGGCCAGTCTCTAGGTTCAAACTTAAAGTCCCCTTGTTTTGTCCAATGGAAGAAGTCAATTACTATTACGTCTATTGGAATTCCTCTGCGTTTGTACTCTCTTGCTACCTTAAGCACCTCAGCCTGAGTTTTATATCTAAGCTTACATTGCCAAAAGCCTAAACCATATTCAGGCATCATAGGCGCTTTTCCTACAGCATTAGCATATTGCTGTTCAATCTGAGCTGGAGTTTTTCCAGCTGTTATGAAATAATCAAGCTTCTTAGTGCTATTAGCTATCCACTCAGTACGATTTGTACCAAAGGTTACAGTTCCTATAGCCGGATTGTTCCATAGAAAGCCGTATCCTCTGCTTGAAAGCATAAAAGGAACACTTGCTTGACAGTTACGGTGCGCTAGCTCTAAAATTGCTCCCTTTTTGTTTAAAACCTTTTCCTGGTATTGACCAAGTCCAAATATTTTTTCATCTTCATAAGCTTCAAAACGAAGAGTAAGCATATAATCGCTAGCTCCTGTAATAGGCTTTAATTCTCTTCCATCCACACGAAGAGGCACGCAATACCTATCTATACGATCTCTGTTGCGCCAATATTCTTCTGTGAGTATCTTACCCTCACTATTTTTAAAAGTAAGCCACCCTTCTCCGTTAAAAGAAGCTGTAATTTCTCCATTTTGGATCGAAGCAACCTGAGTTTTCAGAGCATGCTGTTCTCTTTCCTCTTTAATCCAAGGCTCTATTAATTCTGTTTCCTGAATTACAATTTTAGCATCAGCAGCTTTTGGCTGATCAATTAACGCCCAGTCATTAACATCCATATTAGCTTCTTTTGTCATACGAACTCTAAGAGAGTTTTCTCCCCAAGGCTCGATCCAAATAGTTTCAGATCCATTTTTGCCAATTAAACGATTTCCTATTTGAGTAAATTTCATCTTACTCTCCTCCTATTTTAGAATTTATCATTGTAATTTACTTATTGTTTACTTAATATTTATTGCTTATAATTGTATTATATTAATTATTTTTATCTTATACTTTAAGTAAATTGCTAATTACTAACACAATATTGTTGATATAAGGAAGGTAGATTAAGGAAGGTAGATATAGCTTGAAATCAAAAATATTACTAAAAGAAAATGCTATTCATGGTACAGCTTTAATTCCAATTGCTATTCATCATCTAAGCTATAAAGAAAATGAAGAAAACTTTTTTTATCTGCACTGGCATTATGAATTTGAATTTATCGCAGTACTTGAAGGGGCTATTGTATATACTATTGAAGATAAAGATTATATTGTTATGGCTGGTGAAGGCTTATTCATACATTCAAATCAACTCCACGCAGCAAGATCTTATAACGGCATGCCTTGTGAAGCCTCTGTAGTTTTATTTCATCCGAATCTATTTGGCGACAGTAAGCAAGGTGCTGCTTATTCAAAATTTGTTTACCCGATTCTAAAAGAAGAAAGAGAGTTTAATAAACATTTTACTTCTCAAAATGAATGGCAAAGAAAAATAATTGAGTTGATAAAAGAAATGGATCCCTTAAGAAATGAGAATTTATCTGAAAATGAACTAATTTTAAAAAGCAAATTATTTGAAATATGGCATTTATGTTATAAAAACTCCGGATTTACCGCTCCTAGATACAGAAGTGAAAAAAATTACAAGCTAGATAGAATGCAGCCAGTTTTAGATTATATTCAGGAAAATTATAAAGATGAAATAGTTCTGGAGGATTTAGCAAGAATAATCCCTATGAGTAAGGGGCAATTCTGCCACTGCTTTAAAGAGGTCATGAATATGCCCCCTATAGCTTACATTATTCGTTACAGAATATTGAAAAGCTGCAGTTTGCTTAACGAAACTGATTGGAAGATATCTGATATTGCAAGAAACATAGGTTTTAACAACATAAGCTATTTCAATAGAGAATTTATCAAGGCCATTGGATGCTCTCCCAGCCAATATAGAAAAGAAGGTTAGCATGAAAACTAACCTTCTTTAATTATATATTGTAATTTTATTCAAGTTGTGATAACATATGTTATTTTAGTTTTAAATCCATTCAGGAGATGATAACATGCCCCCAAAACCAGCAATTACCAAAGGAATGATTGATAACGAAGCCTTCCAAATAGTACGTGAATCTGGAATGGACGCTTTAACAGCTAGAAATTTGGCCAAAAGACTTAATTGCTCTACTCAACCTATTTACAGCATCTGCAAAAGCATGGAACATATAAAAAATCATGTATACGCTATGGCTGTGGAATTTGTACTTTCAAACATGAAAGAATATAGAAATGAAAAAAATAGCCCCGCTCTTAATTTATGCCTTGGTTATTTAAATGTGACTAAAAACGAAAAACAACTTTTTAAATCCGTATACTTATCCGGATACAAAACCTTTGATTTAAGCAAAGATAGATTTATTGGTGAAGAGTTAAGTACTTCTTCTTTGCGCCACAGCAAAAGACTTAAGGACATAGATGAAGACACCCTTCGAAAAATATATCTAAAACTAAACATCTATGTAATGGGCATAGCTTCAATGATAAATACTGATACAATCAAAATTACTATGGAAGAGGCGGGAAAAATGGTAAAAGATATGTATGAGCTTCTCCTATGCAGTGAAATTTCAAATGGAGGTTAAAATTTATGAATTCTTTAATTGGAAAACGTATTGGAGTCGGCGGAAATTCTGAGGTATTTGAATGGGAAAAGGATAAAGCCTTAAAATTATTTTATTCAGACATGGATGAATATGGCGTAAATAAAGAATTTAATAACATAAAACTTGCTTGGAAGAATGGACTTCCAACTTATATGCCCTATGAACAAATAGTCATTAGCGGCCGTTTAGGAATAATATACGAAAAAATTGAAGGACAAACTTTTATGGAGCTGCTTTTAAAGGAATATGATTCTGGGATATCTATAAATTTACCACTTTCTGATGAAGATAAGTCTCTAATCGATACAAAAGACAATCTTATAAGGCTTACTGCAAAAATACTTTACGATATTCACAAAAAAGTTATCCCTGAATTTCCAGACCAAACAGAAACGCTTAAATGGCACATTTTCTCTGCTCCATACTTAACAGAGCATGAAAAAGAAAAAATAAATAATATTGTAGATAATTTGCCTAAGAAAAGCTTCCTTTGTCACGGAGATCCCAATCCCGGTAACTTCATTATGCGAGAAGGGAAGCCCTTAATTATTGACTGGATGAATGCTTCTTCTGGAAATCCAGCTGCAGATATTGCAGAATACATTGTTATGATGCGCTATGCTGTATTACCTGAAGGATTGCCTGAAAGCTTTGCTCATTATTTTAATAATATCCGTGAATTTTTAATTGAAATATTTCTTGATGAATATATTAAATTATCTGGAATGAAATATGAAGAAATCGATGCTTGGCTTCTACCAATTATGTGTGTAAAACTAAAAGCTAGCGCTATATGCAAGAGAGAAAAGGATGTTCTTTTAAATTGTATTAGAGAAAAACTAAAATAAATACTTACCTTTTACCTAAAATATTTATTTTATCAAAATAAATATTGATATGTCAGCTTATTTAAAAGGTGTTGACTAAATCAATCAACACCTTTTCACAGCGATTTTATTAAATACTCTTCTGAAGCACATCGTAAGCATATTCTATAATTTCATCACAGGAAACGCCTTTTTTCTTTAATTCTATACATTGAAAGGTTTCATATTTATCTCTTATTTTATCCATTACTTCTTTAGTTATCTTTCTGGTTTCATTTGCTTCCAAGCTTGATTCTCTTCCCTTTAATGCACCTATAGCCATTAATGCTCCAGTAATGGCCCCGCAAGTATTTCCAACATTCATGCCTCCTCCAAAAGGAGTTGCCACAGCTACTGGAATATTCAGCTTCTTTTCATCATTTATTGCTTTTATTATAGATTCTGCACAATTGTAACCTTCCTTATGGAATTCCACCGCTCTATTCATAAACATTTCTCTCCTTCATGATAAAATTATGCTATATTTTATAATTTGTTCTTATCTCTCTAAAGGTTTTATGTAAGCTCCGGTTCCTCCAGAAACATTTATCACATTATATCCTTTAGAAGATAAATCCTTGCAAGTTCTAGAACTCCTTCCGCCTGATTGACATATTATATGATATTCCTTATCTTTATTTAAATAATTTTCAGGCTTTGATAATATATCTCCCATAGGAATGTTTTTAGCCGTAGGAACATGGCCATTTCTATATTCGTACTCTTCTCTAACATCTATTAAATTTATTTTTCCTAATTTGCTGTCTAAATCATGTACACTTATGGTATTTACATTATTATTGCTAAATATTGAAAACATATTTTCTCTTCCTTCTTTCATCTAAAGTATATTAGTTTTTTCTTATATACTTATGCTAGGCTATAAAACTATACTTGTCAAGGCTTTTATTTTTTAATGCATAACTATAATTAATGAATCTTATATAGATTTATTTCCTATTTCTTAGCCAATCAATAAAATCATCTTTTTCCTTTAAAGAAATCTGATGCCCCACTGGATATGAATTGAAGGTTCCAGCTTTATTTCTTTCTTTAAAATATTTGTAATTTTCTTCCCCTACCTTCAAAGGAAACACCTCATCAAATTTACCGTGGCCAATAAATACAGAGAGCTCACTAACATCCTTTATTTCGTAATCTTCCTTTACATGCTTAGGAATATATCCACTCAAAGCTACTATACCTTTAAGCTTATTTCCCATTTTAAGTGCCAAACTCATAGATAGAATAGCTCCTTGACTAAATCCAAGTAAAAATCGTTTAGAGGAATCTATGGGATATTTTTCTATGGACTCACTAATAACCCCTTCGATATTATCTATTGCTTCATCAAAGGAATCAATATTAGGATTTCCAAAACCTTTAATAGTAAAATAAGCATACCCATCGCCCATAGTTATATTTCCCCTAATTCCTATAATAATAAATTCCTCTTTAATTTCTCCAAGGGTACTAAGAATGTCTTTTTCATTACTCCCCATGCCATGCATAGCATAAATAACAGGATACCTCTTTCCTTCTTCTAAACTTGCTGGTAAATTAATACTATATGATAAATTTGTTTTCATAATCTCTCAACCTTTCTTTTTTGATACTCATTATTAATTGATATTCTTTATTAACAAAAATAGCAAATGAAACATTATTTGTCAATATACCCTTAAGATAAACTCATTATACTTTTCCATATTATATTGTTATATGTGAAAAATATATAATATAATGTATCTGTACGCTTACTAGCAAATTTAAAGAAATTTAGGAGATGAATTATTTATGGCATACACGATTATAGACATACTGCAGAAGCTCATGGATATTGAAGAAGATTCTTTTAATTTATACTTGCATATGGCAGAAGATGCTGGCGAAAAATCTCTAAAAATAATGGTGGCTGCTAAGGCAATCGCCAAGCAAGAACAAAAGCATGTTGAATATTATAAAGCTTTGATAGCTGATTTAGATATTAAACCAAATGATCCTATAGATGTTTATTTATATGATAAAGTTTCTAAACTTCTTCTGGAATTTAAAACTCATATGCATTTATACCGAATGGAA
This sequence comes from Clostridium sp. 19966, assembly GCF_032335695.1. Taxonomy (NCBI): domain Bacteria; kingdom Bacillati; phylum Bacillota; class Clostridia; order Eubacteriales; family Clostridiaceae; genus Clostridium; species Clostridium sp. 19966. The sequence continues at coordinate 17,859 of NZ_JACTOJ010000032.1, read as the reverse complement.
ACCATGGAAGATTTAATCAAATTTTCTTTAGAATTTGAAAGAAGCAATATTGGACTCCTTCTTGATATTCAAGGCAGGCTGCTAGAAAAAATATCTGATATGAATAATAATATTTACAAAATTATTTCAACAATAATAGAAGAGGAACGAGAACATGAAAAAATGTTTATGGATCTATTGAATTATATGTAATATTTACATAATTATCAAAATCCCCTTAAACCAAAAGCCTAAGGGGAAAACTATTATAAAAATTCTATTATGCCCTTTGCTAATTTACTAACTCTAGCTAAGGAATATACCTCATACCCAATATTCTCAAGCTTTTTTCTCCCTGGCTGAAAAGACTTTTCTATTACTATACCTATCCCGTTAAGCTTTGCTCCCGCCTCTTCTATTATGTTTATAACCCCTAAAGCAGCCTGGCCATTGGCAAGAAAATCATCTATAAATAGAATTTTATCTTCCTTGGTAATAAATTTTTGAGACAAGGTTAACTGATAATCCAAATCCTTGGTAAAAGAATGAACTGTGGTTTGATATACCTCTTCATTTAATATTTTAGAAGCCTGCTTTTTTAATATAACCAGCGGAACTTCAAGCTGAAGCGCTGTCATAGCCGCTGGAGCAATTCCTGAACTTTCTATAGTAAATACTTTAGTTATACCTTTGTCCTTAAAATTCTCCTTAAAATTCTTTCCTATATCCTGCATAAGCTTAACGTCTACTTGATGATTCAAAAATGAATCTACCTTTAATACATTTTCGCTCAATGCATGTCCATCTTCTATTATTCTCTTTTTTAATGCCTCCATGTATTTCACCTCTAATTAGCTATTTAACACTGCTACACCAAACCTGAAAAATCAGCTTCATAGTCCATATATTTTTTATTATACTAATTCTTTAAGTAAAGTTTCAGTATCAAAAGGTTTCATAATATAACTCTTAGCGCCTAATTCAAGACATTGCTGCTTTATTTCCTCATGTCTTACTGCTGAAATAATTATAACAGATGTTTCTGGACTAACCTTCATTATGTGTGTCAATACATTGATTCCTTCCATAGTAGAATCTGATATATTTAAATCTAAAATAACTATATCTGGTTTTTCATTTTCAAACAACTTTATGCCTTCCTCTTCATTGGATGCCTCTAGTACTGTGTACGAATCTCCTCTTTCTAAAATTTTTTTCACAAATAACCTCATGAAGGATGAATTATCAATTATCAATATCTTTTTCATATTAAAGCTCCTTTTATGTTTTATTTTAATATATTCTTTATCCCATTGAAAAATTTAATACATTCGTCTATTTCATGGTTTTTAGCAGCTTTCTCAAGCTCTAAAGCCAATTCATAAATAGAATCTATCCTTAATGTTCCTGAAGACCCCTTTAATTCGTGACTTAGTCCAGCTAATTTATGAAAATCTTTGCTATTTACAGTCTGATTAATTTCTTGAATCAGCTCAGTAAGACATCTTATGTAATCTTCAAACAATTCTAAAGCATCTTCCCTTCCAAGACCAGACATCTCAACAAATCTATCTATATTTTTATCTATAATACCGTTATAATTTAATTCATTTTTCTGATTTTTAGTGTTAGCTTCTATCTTTTGGAACATAAGCTCAAAATTAATAGGTTTGCTAATATAATCATCCATGCCTGCAGCTAGACATTTCTCGCAATCACCTGCCATAGCGTTAGCAGTCATTGCAATAATCCTAGTATGTTTTCTTTCCCCTTCTAGAAGTCTTATTCTAGCCGTACTTTCATATCCATCCATTATAGGCATCTGGCAATCCATAAAAACCACATCATAATCTTTCTCTGAAACAGACTTTAATGCTTCCAGACCATTTACTGCTATATCACAGGTCATATTGCGTGATTTTAGTACATTTATAACAATTTTACGGTTCATTTCATTGTCATCAACTAATAAAATTCTTGATTTTATGGCAGGTTTAAATACTTCTGCTGAAGCCTTATTTATACCCTGAAGTTTTTCAATTATGTTTTTAGATTCATAAGCCTTTTGCGCTATTTTTAGCTTAACATGGAACTTAAAGGTTGAGCCTTGTCCATATATGCTTTCAACATAAATTTCACCCCCCATCATCTTAACTAATTCGCTGGATATGGCTAGTCCAAGACCTGTACCGCCATATTTTCTCGTTGTGGAAGCATCCGCTTGATTAAAAGGCTTAAATAATTTAGAAATATCTTGTTTTTGTATTCCTATGCCTGTATCCTTTACTTCGAAATTAAGTACCGCTATTTCATTTTCTTTTTCCAAGTGATCCACGCAAATAGTAATTTTCCCATTTTCTGTGAATTTCACTGCATTGCTTATTAGGTTATTCAGTATCTGTCTAAGTCTTGAAGGATCGCCTATCACTTCTTCAGGTACTTTAGAATTTATCATAACGCAAATTTCAATCCCTTTTTCTGCTGCTTTAGGTGCAAGAATTGAAACTGTATCTTCAATAGTGCTTCTTAGGTTAAATCTGATTTTCTCCATAGTAAGCCTTTTAGCCTCAATTTTTGAAAAATCTAATATATCATTGATTATATACATCAGCATCTCTGAAGCAATTTTTGCTTCCCGTATAAACTCCTTTTGTTCCGTAGACAAGTTTGTTGACTGTAGAAGTTCAATAAATCCGAATATCCCATTCATGGGTGTTCTTATTTCATGAGACATATTAGCTAAAAACTGGCTTTTAGCTATATTAGCTGCTTCTGCCTGTTCTTTTGCCTTGAATAGTTCCTTTTCAGCTTTTCTTTGTTCTGTAATATCTTCAGCTGTACAAATAAGGTATTTAATGTTACCTTCATCATCTCTCTGTGGCTTGCTTTTTATTTGAAGAAGTCTGTTTTCGCCTTGCCAATTTTTTATTTCAATTTCCTTTTCTGCAGGTCCATTTTGCTGAAATAATTCCCAATTACTTTTAGACAGCCTATTGGCAGTATCTATATCATATATATCGTATATATCTTGATATTCTAAATCACTTTTTTCTTTTCCAAAAAACTTAGCATGAGCCTCATTCACAGTGGCATAAGAAGTTACATTTCTTAGTGCCCATATTTGAGATTGAGAATTGTTAAGCAAAATAGCTTGCCCACCAATTGTCGTTTCGTATTCTTTTTCTTTAATAATTCTTTCAGTTGTATATGAAAAAAGCTTTGAAATATCACATAATATTTTTATTTGATACTCTTCCCAGATTATAGCTTTTGATAAACTTTCATAACCTATGAACCCTATTATTTTACTTCCTATTTTTAGCGGAATAATTAAAACAGATTTTATTTTTTGTATAGCAAAAACTTCTTTTTCAAATATTGCCTCTGAAGGCAGCTCTTCCAAATTATTTATTGCAACAAAATCATTACTTTTAATAGCACGAATAAGCCAGGGCAGAGTGTACACAGCTTCTTCTTCCTGCTTGTCCCTCTTAGCTTTTACATTTTTCTTATTCCACTGACATTCTATTCTCATAAATGTAAGATCCTTTGAAAAATGATATATATATACCCTATCCAGCTGAAAAAACGCACCTATTTCTTCTAATGCATTTCTTAATTCAATATTATAATTTACGGTATCTATACCTATAAATTTTTGAAAAATTTTATTGTTTAATTTAAGACATTCATTAGAATAAGCAATGTTTTTATAATTGTCATCACACATAGACTACCTCCAAAAACTTAAAAATCACAGCTTTCTGTAATAAAAAGAGTCAATTCCTTAAGTAAGTCAACTTCATATGGTTCAGCAAGCAGATTCCCAGCTCTATCATATATAATTTTCACTACAGGTCTCATAGGCATTGAATTATTTTGTCTTATTACTAATCCTTTTTCATTTGTGCTTAATATAACTGCACTTCCTGTTGGAAAAGCAGCTATATTCATTGTAAACTTCCTTACCATTTCTACATCAAAATAAGTGTTACTAACAGCCATCAAATATTCAATGACTTCGGATACAGTTTTATGTTTATCTTCATTTCTGCCTGATATCATATTATCAAATACATCACATATGGAAATTATCTTTGCCATTTCATTTATTTCATCGCCCTTTAGCTTTAAAGGATATCCGCTTCCGTCACTTCTCTCATGATGCATTAAGGCTGCTACCTTAACATAAGCATTCCATACATGCTGCTCTCCTAAAAAATCATAACCTACCTTTGGATGCATTAACTCAATATACTTGTTTATTTCCTCTTGACTATTTAGCTCTTTTAAAAGCTTTTTGTCATTCATAATTTTTATCTTCCCTATATCATGCAGTAATGCGCCTGTAGCCAAATCCTTAAGCTTCAGCATATTATATCCCATATGGGTTCCTATTATTGTAGCCAATACACTTACATTTACAGAATGTGAATATATGTTATTATCGCTGGTACTTATTTCTGCCACATTTATCAGCACATCTTTATTTGCCAATACATCCTCAAGTATTGAATTCACTGAATTCATAACACTATCATCATAGGTTTTTCCTTCGCGGCAGTATCCTTCTATCATTTGCTTTACTGCTTTTTTACTCATCTGCCTTGTTTTTTCTGAAATGCTTTCCTCTATATTAACATTTCTTGATATGTCATCATCAACATAAACTAAATTAATTCCAAGCTCTTTAATTCTTTGAATATAATAAGGTTTCAATTTTACTCCAGCCGCTAGCAAAACCCTGCCTAATTCATCATAAACCTGTCTGCCAAGGATTTCGTCTCCCTTTAGACTAGAGACACTAACAACTCGCATAGCTACCTCCAAATAAACTCGCTGTTTAGCTTAAGTACTATAAACAGCAGCTTTTATCATTTTTCATACTTTATATTTTTCTATTTACTATACTCAGCTTTTACGAATTTTTCTAATGCAACTAAGGAACGTTCAACCTTTTCAGTATCGATACAATAAGCCATTCTGAAATATCCAGCACATCCGAAGCTATCCCCCGGAACTAGGATTAAATCATATTTTAAAGCCTTTTGGCAGAATATTTTAGCATCTTCCTCTAAAGCTTTTGGGAAAATATAAAAAGTTCCTCCTGGCTTTGTGCAGGTAAATCCTAGCTCAATTAATTTATTATATATAAGATTCATATTTCTTTCATAAACTGACATATCCGAAGTCATATCCACCACTTCTGCCACAGCAAGCTGTATGATAGATGGAGGGCAGTTATGTCCAATGCCTCTTGAAATCTGTCCACACATGCTGACTATGTAGTCAGAATCCACACAAGCAGGATTTACCGCTACATATCCTATACGTTCTCCAGGTAGTGAAAGAGATTTAGAATAAGAATAGCAGGATAAGGTGTTGTCATAGTACTTTGATACATAGGGTGCATCTACTCCTTGGAATAAGATTTCTCTATATGGTTCATCAGAAATAATAAAAATTTCATGACCATATTCTTCTTGCTTTTTATATAATAACTCCGCAAGCTTCTTTATTGTTTCTGTAGAATAAACTACTCCAGATGGATTGTTTGGAGTATTAATCAAAATCCCTGCAACCTTATGAGTAAGCATTGCTTCAAACAGATCAAAATTAATCTGAAAATCATCTGTATTTGGAGGAACTACCTTAAGTTCAGCGCCTGTTAAATCAATGTATGGATGGTATTCAGGAAAAAATGGTGCAAAAGTAATCACTTCATCTCCTGGCTCTGTCACAGATCTTACAGCGTGTGCTAAAGCTCCTGCTGCACCTGAAGTCATAAATATATGCTTTTCCGTATAATTCATATCAAATCTTTTGTTCAAAGATTCAGCTATTTTAGCTCTAACAGATGTTATTCCTAAACTTGGGCTATATCCATGAAGCTCCACTGGACTTTTGGTAGCTAGCATTTCAAGCATAACCTTAGTAAACTTTTCTGGTACCGGAACAGACGGATTTCCCAAGCTATAGTCAAATACATTTTCGTATCCTATTTCGCGGCCTCGTTCTGTTGCAAATTCAGATAGCTGCCTTATAACTGATTTTCCTTCTAACATTTTCTTATACTTCTTTGCAATCATTTTTTATCCCCCTTAATTTATAATCCATTTACGATATGATTAGGACGTTCACCTCTCAGTGCGGCGTCTATATTTGCCCAATTTTTCTTGTGCGCACGATAAAAATAACTGGTAGTAATCCCACCTATGTGCGGTGAAAAAATAATTCTGTCTGCATATTCTTTAGGTAAATTCAAAAGTATGTTATCTAGAGTTGTAGGTTCTGGAGCTACAGTATCCAATGCTGCACCCTTTATTTTTTCCGATATAATGGCATTATAAAGTGCTTCATTATCTATAATTTCCCCGCGAGCTGTATTAACTATATAGGAATTTGGCTTCATTTTGCTTAGGAAATCCTCATTAATCATACCCGCAGTTTCAGTGGTTACTGGACAGTGAATACTAATAATATCACAATTATGCACCATTTCATCTAAATCCATATAAGATACATGGTATTCCTTTTCTGTATCAGCAGACTTTTTAAACTTAGTATAATAATATATCTCGCATTCAAAAGGATTAAGCCTTTTAGCTGTAGCCTTTGCAATATCTCCAAAGCCTATAAGTCCTATTTTACAATCTCCTAGCTCTGTAATGCCCTCAACCATCATTTTTTCCTTCATATATATCTGATTGCCTTCGCGTTCTGCGCCATCACAAACTATGATATTACGAAGAAGTGCCAGCATTAACAGCACTGTCTGCTCTGCCACAGCTCCTGCATTTGCGCCCTTGCAATTGCATACATATATTCCTCTTTCTTTGGCAGCATCACAATCAATGCCATTAAATCCTACACCTTCAGACTGAATTATTTTCAAATTAGGCATATTTCTTATAACATTTCCTGAAAGCTTTGCCATAGGATCTATAGCAATAGCATCTGCATCATGTGCGGCATTAAAAAGTTCTTCATCTTCTGCACCACGAGGACAAAACACTCTATCAATATTTTTTACAATATCTAAATCTGGCATATATTTTTTATATCGATCTTCATTTCCAATAATCAATATCTTCATGTTGTAACCCTTCACCTCCCAACCAATTCTTCAGTAGCATGCCATCTTTGGCAGCTAGATAGTCAAATATTTTTGGATTTTAATTAATGATATAATAATTTCATTTAATATCTTTCATTATTATATCATAATTTCTGCAGTCAAAAACCAAAATTATTTTTCTCCCAAGTATAGAGCTCTTCAAAGTAACCATCTAATTTGTTAATAACAAACTCTTTCGGCAAAAAAGTAATAATTAATCAAATTATTGACAATATTATTGTGTAGGGGTAAAATATATTATAAATCAGATAATAAATTACATTTATAGCATGAAACAACTAAAACTCATGAATAAAATACCATATTATTGGTATTAAAATACATAAGAAATGAAAGGGGATATATTTTTATGGCTTTTAAGACTAATATCGACAAAGAAAAGAAAATTTTTGGTGCTGAGGTGTTTGGTTTTCCAGAGACTGGAGGAGCAGGAGAAGTGTTAGGTAGCTTTGATAAAATATTAGGCAGCATTGATCCAAAGGAATACTCTTTAGTTCTTGATTGCTCTGAACTTGGAGTATTCAGACAAGAATCAGTTCCTGCACTTGAAGGATTGTTCAAGCTATATCAGCAAAAGGGCTTCAAGCACATTGTATTTGTAAATCCAAAACAAGTTACAGCTTCTATGCAATTAAAGAGAGTAGCTAAAAATATTCCTGGTTTTGCAGGTGAATTTGTAAGCACAAAAGCAGAAGCTGAAAAAATCTGCTCATAATTGATTAAAAAGAGAACTATTATGTTTTATAATAGTTTCTTTTTTTCTCTGTTTTAAAACAGAGCTTTATTTTTATTATGGAAAGGGGAAATAAAATTGAAAAATGCAAGCATAGTTATTAAAAGTATAGGAGTATACCATCCAAAAAGATCAGTTGGTAATGAAGTGTTCATAGAACACTTTAAAAAATTGGATAAGGATATAACCGATTTATTAAATTTCTTCGGACGAAATACCAGATATATATCTGATGATCCTAAGGAAAATACAGTAACTATGGCAATTGAAGCCTCTAAATCAGCTCTTGAAAAATCCAAAATCAGTGCAGAAGAAATTGATTTATTGATATTTTCTTCAGGAACTCCAGAATATTTAGCCCCAACTAACAGTCTTAAAGTTCACAACGCTATAGGCGGAAAATCTACAGCTATCGTTTATGATATGAATGCAAATTGCGTTGGCATGATAGTAGCGGTTGAGCAAGCGAGCAGATATATGTTGTCAAATCCAGAAATGAAAAAAGCTCTCGTAGTAGGAGCAGAACAAATGAATAAATTCTCCCAAGAGACTGATGAAATTACAAGCAGCAGCTTTGGAGATGCTTCATGTGCAGTTATTCTTGAAAAAGTAGAAGACACTGAATCAGGCTTCATAGACGCTGTATTTTATACAAATTCAGAACGAACACATGATATGCTTTTCCCTGAATGCGGCATGTCTAATATATATAATCCAAATATTTCAGAACAAGGAAAAAGAATTTACTGGTATGGAGGCAGCGGCGGAAATGGCTTTGCTATAGTAAAATCTCAAATAGATGCTTTATTTGAAAGAAATCATATTTCCAATAAGGATATTTCAGGATATTTTATTTCTCAAATATGCAAGCAGAATATAATCGACCTAGCAGCCGCTATGGAGGAAGACTCAGATAAATTCACCTATATTGGAGATACCTTTGGATATACTGGGACAAGCAGCCCCTTTATTGCCTTAAATCATGCCATAGATACAAATAAAATTAAAAGAGGAGATTACATAATTATTTGGTCCGTGGGTACAGGCTTTTTTGCCGCTGGTACTTTGTGGCGATACTAAAAAATTTATTTTGAACTTCTTTCAAATAATATTTATTATTAATACAAAGAACCCTCTTAATTCTTTATAAAATATTATGAGGGTTCTTTGATGTTTCATCATATTTTTTATTTTTAGCTAAACTTTTATATTTGTACATACGCTCATCTGCAATCTTTATAAGCTGTTTAAATTCAGTTCCTTCGCTAGGAAATTTAACAATTCCATAACTATATTTACAAACGACTTGATTAGTTTCAAAAATTATAGGCTTAATTTTAAAGTATTCTAGCAGTTGTTCAAATTCATCAATCAAGCCTTGCAAGTCCCAATCAAAAAAGATTCCTATAAATTCATCCCCTCCAAATCTTCCGATAATATCAGAATCTTTGCTTATATTACGTAATCCCTCTGAAAATGCTTTTATTAATTCATCTCCAGCTAAATGTCCATATTTATCATTTACAGTTTTAAGCCCATTTAAATCAAAAACTACTGTAAAAAACTCTTTTTTATCATGTCTATTATCATCTATATAATCATACACTAGCTGTTCCAAATGACTTCTATTATATACTTTTGTTAATTTATCATACCTAGCCAAATATAACGTTTCTTCATGAAGTTTTTGCTTAGTAATAGCAATAGAAACCTGATCTCTCATATATTCCATTAATTCTATGTGGTCTTCATTAAAAATGTTGTTATAAACGCTATCGATATTTAAAAATCCGTATAATTCACCATTTATAATTATGGGTGAACTTATAGAAGATCTTATCTTTAAACCTTCCGATGTAGCTAACATTTTTATTTTTTTATTCTCATTTATATTGCTAAAAATAACTGTTTTATTTATATCTTTTCCATTATTAAATCTTGCAAAATGTTCTTGTAGTTTTACGAAGAAATGTTTAACCTCTTCATCATGATATCCTTTATATACAGCTATTTTTAAATTATTATCATTATCCAAAAGCAATATAGAACCGCTGCTTCTCGCATCAATACAACTAATAACCTCATCTAAAATTAATTGTAGTAGTTCATTTATATTAAATATTTCGTTAATAGAGTACCCTATTTTAAGCATGGATTCCTTTAGCTTTAACAGCTTGTCTATCTTTTCCTTATCCTTTTTTTGTTCACTAACATCCACAATTACGCCAACTAACCCTTTAACTTTATCTTCTTCATTTAAAAAAACTGAATTGTTAAAAATCACATCATGATATGTACCGTCTTTATTCATTAGTTTTGATTCATGAACTCTTGTGGTTTTTTCATTAATTAAATTTTTATCTTTTGTGTCATAATCATTAGCGAAGCTTTTTTCAAACACATCATATACAGTTTTGCCTATAATCTCTTCCTGCTTTTTACCTAAAAAATCTAAGAAAGCGCTATTGCACTGAATATATCTTCTCTCTTCATCCTTAGAATATATAGGATTAGGAATAGCATTCATCAATGTTTCAAGAAACTGTAAACTATAAGACAACTGCTCCTGCTGCAGCTTAATTTCAGTTAAATCATTTAAAATTAGAATTTTTCCGATTGTTTTTTTATTTGCTTTAATCCTGTTTTCATATATATTATTTACGTTTACCTTATAATACTTAAGACTGTCCTCATTTTTTATACTTATGGAAGTCTCATTATTAGAGCAATTGTTCAAAGCTTTTAGCAGCACATCATAGTCCTTAAGCAGATCATCAGCCTTTCCGTATCCTTTATTTATATTCTTCAACTCAGGCATAATTTTTTTTGCTGCTTCATTGAGACTAACTATATTATTTTCAGTATCAAATATTATTACCCCATCTACCATGCTAAAAAAAACTTTTTCAATACCTATTAATTCAAGCTTTAGCAATTTAAATTTAAGTATAGCAAAACTATATATTATACTTGAAAAAGAAAGTGCAATGGGGCATAAATCTATATTAAATGAAAGCAAACCTAATAGATGCACAATATCTGCCACCCAAGGTATTACCCAGGCTACCATTAACATCACCGTTTGCTTTTTTATAATCAAAGATGCCTTTGGATAGGAAGCTATAAAAATTATTAATCCTGCTATCATTAAGGCATATGTATATATAATATTTAACCAGTACCCAGGACCTCTAACTATTTCAACTATTGGGAAAACTCCATGATAATCCATGTATATTTTCTTATAGAACAAGTGATGAAAATCATTAGTATAATTTAAAATTAATGTAATCAAAGGAATAATGCATAATAGTATTAAAGTGCTCTTCTTCACTTTCTTTATATTGCCTGTGAAATCAAGCGCCATAATCATCCAAAACACTCCCAAAAAAGGTATTCCTAAATATTCTATTCTAATCCAAACCTCTGCCTGTTTAATTGTTGTACTAAGTATCTCAAAGGCATATCCAAAGGCATAAATAGATACAGGAATCAATGCCAAAGAAAGATATGATTTATTTCTTTTGCTTGCATAACAGGCTACATAAATAGATGCTAATGTAAATATTAAAAGAAAATGATTTAAAAAGATATTTAATTTCAAAATAATCACCTAAATTTTTTAAATTTCATCCCTTACCCTATTATACTAAACTTTGCTAAAATTTCATAACCAATTCTACTCTCATCATTTTCTATCCCTGTTCCACAGCCTCTGCGACTCTATCAAATATAAGCTTAAACCAAAATGTATATGCATCCGGATTTTCTAAAATATCTGATTTAATGCTATCAATAGCTGACCACTTATAGCCCTCAACTTCATTTTCATCTGGTGAAACCTCTCCATCGTAATATCCAATAAAAACATGATCAAATTCATTTTCAACAAGATTATTTTCTAGCTTCGCAGTGTAGGTAAAGCTAAATATATCCTTAATTTCGCAGGTAAATCCCATCTCTTCTCTAAGCCTTCTATATGCAGCCTCCTGCAAAGCTTCCCCATATCTCGGATGGCTGCAGCAGGTATTCGACCAAAGTCCAGCAGAATGATATTTTCCGCTGTGCCTTTTCTGCAGCAGCAGCTCTTTTTTCGAATTAAATACAAATATAGAAAAAGCCCTGTGAAGCATGGACCTCTTATGAGCCTCTAGCTTTTCGATAGCTCCTATTTCTCTGTCATCCTTATCAACAGCTATAATATATTCCAACATTCCTTTTCTCCTAACATAATTAGATGGTTCTGTTTTAAATCAGTGTTGATTTTTAAACTTATTTAAAACATAGCCAATTAAATAAAAACTCAATAAGATTAAAACACACTTATAGCCTGTAGTCAATAATCATTTGCAATTAATAATTCTTGCACGTAAAGATAAGCATCTAGCCTAAAGTAATAAATCATCTCCATCTCCAACCTATAGGCGATTGGAAATGGAGCCGATTAAATCATACTTTTAAAAATTTTTGCAGTACTAATTCATCTGCTTAAGTGAATTTTTTAAATCATCCTCTGGGCTGCTGATTGCTTTTATATCAAAAGTATCCACCAAATATTGCAATACATTAGGAGAAATAAAAGCCGGTAAACTTGGTCCTAAGTACATTCCTTTTATTCCAAGAGACAACAATGCTAATAAATCCGCCACAGCCTTTTGCTCATACCATGAAAGTACAATAGTCAGTGGCAGCGAATTTACATCTGTGTCAAATGCATCTGCCAGAGCTGTAGCTATTCTCACAGCTGAATAAGCATCATTGCATTGGCCAACATCCAATAACCTTGGCAATCCTGCTACAGTTCCAAAGTCTAATTTATTGAATCTGTATTTACCGCAGGCCAAGGTAAGAATCACACAATCCTCTGGAACCATTTTTGCAAAATCAGTATAGTAATTTCTTCCTGGCTTGGCGCCGTCGCAGCCTCCTATCAAAAAGAAGTGCCTTATCTTTCCACCCTTAACCGCATTTACTATAGCTTCAGCATTGGACAATGTGGCATGATGTCCAAACCCCACTAGTATTTCTTTGGCTTCTTCTTCTTGATCAAAGCCACCTAATTGCAAGGCTTTATTTATTATTTCACTGAAATCCTTGGTTCCATCTTCCAGAGTTTTAATATACTTTACTCCATCCCATCCAACCACACTTGTGGTAAATATCCTGTCTTTATAAGTTTCCCTTGGCCTCATCAAGCAATTTGTAGTCATTAGAATGCATCCTGGAATTCCATCAAATTCGCTTTGTTGATTCTGCCAAGCAGAGCCAAAGTTTCCTACTAAATGCTTATATTTTTTTAGTTCTGGATATCCGTGAGCCGGTAGCATTTCTCCATGAGTATATATATTAATTCCTTTACCTTCTGTCTGCTGAAGAAGCATTTCCAAATCCCTTAAATCATGTCCAGATACTATAATAAAAGGTCCTTTCTTAATTTTAACATTCACTTTATGTGGAGAAGGATTTTTATATCTGCTAGTATTAGCTTCATCTAATAATTGCATTACTTGTACGCTCATATCTCCAGTTCTCATAACCACACGTATCATGTCTTCTAGGCTTAAATTATCATTTGTTGTAGATTCTAAGCCTAGAAAATAAAACTGATCTACCTGGTCATTGTTATATCCTATAAACCTTGCTTGATGCCCATAGGCACTTATACCCTTTAATCCATATAGCACCGTAGATCTTAAAGAACGAATATCTGCATCAAGGCTCTGGTCATACATTATACCTGCCTTCACTGAATCCTTTAACATGTCTTCTTTTGTACCACTTAAATTATATGTAGCAGCATCTGGATATTGTCCAAGCGGTGACTGGCTTCTTAAATTTTCTTTAATCCTTTGAGACTCCTTTAGCAGTTTAACATGAACTTCCGCGTCAAAATTTACATTAGTTAATGTGGTGAATAGCCCATTCTCCACAAACTTTACTATTTCCTTATCAATAATTTTGCTCTGATCAATTAAAGCTTTGGCATAGCAGGAAATCCCCTTTAGCTGATATATTAATAAATCTTGTAAATTTGCTATTTCTGGTGTTTTTCCGCAAACTCCGCTCTTTGTACATCCCTTTCCTCCAGCTGTTTGTTCACATTGATAACAAAACATAGCATTTTCCATGATTAGCCTCCTAGTCTTATATTATTTAACTATACTAGTTTTTCCTAATCACATAAGTATATTCATCTATTCAAGGAATGATAAGGACAAGTTATTATATGATCATCCACCAAGCCGATTGCCTGCATGAAAGAATAGATTATTACAGGTCCAACGAATTTAAAGCCCCTTTTCTTTAAATCTTTACTAATTTTCTCCGATAGCTCCGTCTGAGCAGGCATTTGTCCCTCAGTTTCAAAAGAATTTATTATAGGCCTATCCTCCACATACTTCCACAAAAAGTTCGAAAGACTTCCAAATTCCTTTTGCAGCTCAATTACCGCTATAGCGTTGCTTCTCACCGCTTTAATCTTGGAAAGATTTTTTATAACATTGTATTTTTCTCTAATATTGTCTAAGTCTTCATCTGTAAGCTTTGAGCAATAATCAATATCAAAATTGTGAAAAGCTTTTTTATATTCTTCTCGCTTAGCAAGTATAGTACTCCAAGATAATCCCGCTTGAGCTCCTTCTAATATGAGCATCTCAAAAATATATAAATCATCATGACTTGGCACGCACCACTCCTTGTCATGATACCGCTTCATTATTTGATTTTTTCCAGGCCATAAACATTCACTCATACCCATTCCTCCACACATTTTATTTATATGTTTATTATATCATTTTAATATGACGGCATATTGTCATATTTATATAATAAAAGCACCTGCGTAAAACAGATGCTTTTACCAATTATCCTTTAAACCATTCATCAGGTTTTTGATTTAAGTAATGTGGCATAAACTCTATTATATGATATTCTTGTATGCCATGAATTTTAAGTGGGTCAGAGAATAAATAATCTTGAACTTTATCAAAGGATTCTGCCTTAATAATGAATACTCCTCCAGTCTCATCAGACTTAAGTCCAGAAATCAGAATCTGTCCTGCATCCATTGCCTTTTGAGAATAAGCTATATGTTCCTTAAGTATATTTTCATTCATTGCAGCTGGATTTTTTATTATACCTTCTATAATAAAGTATTTCATTTTTATCACCCTCCATTATAAGAAATATATGCTATTATCTTATAACTTAACAAATATAAATGTCAACGTCATTTGATTACATTGAAAATAAACAAATTAAGGATATTAATAAACTATGGTAATGTATTAAAGGTATTTTTACCAGCTTTAGAGTTTTTATCTTTACTATTTTCAAAACTGTCTTCCAATTTATTATCCGAATAATTAATTGATACTGCCTCATCTGAAAGACTTTTACCAGATTGTGATGAAATAGAAAGAATGTGCTTATATAATTCCTTTGAATTATTATTAGAATTAAGAACATCTTCTAACTTTTCTTTCAACTTGTCATCCTCAGTTCCATCAACAGTTAATTTATAATCCTTCGACGATATAGAAAAGGTCAATTTAGTACTTTTAGGCACATCAATACTATTTTCTTTTAATAAATTGTTTATTTGTGAATTAATCACCTGAACATTAAATATTTTCTTATTCTCAGCCTCATTTTCCTTGTTAATTGTTATTCCTCTAAATAATGAATCTTTCATATTAACATCATTTGTATGCCCATAATTCATCATTGAGATTTCATTACTATATGCAATTCTTCTTTCCTCGTCAGTTAAATCCGAAACATAATAAGCGGATAGTTTATTACAATATTTATCATAAATATATGATTTAGGATTCGTATGTGATTCCGCCTCTTTAAGAAGTTTGCTATATTTGTCCTGCAATGCCTGATAAGCCACATCGGATTCACTTACATATGAATTTTCTGAAGTTATTTTCTCTCCTGGATTTTTAATTAATCTTTCGTTTGCAGATTTAGCCTTGTTAATATAATTTTGTATACTAACTTTTCCATCAATTATCCTGTTTGAGGACATTAGACTATTACTGCTAATCTGATATAGTTTTTTGTTTAAATTGCTAATTGTAAGATTATTTGTCGATTTATTCCCTACTTTATTTACTTTACTAGAATTTATTTTGCTAGAAATTGAAAGTCTAGCTCTATCTCTATAAAATCTAGCCTGCATAAGTGATGTTATTCTCACTAGCACCTCACCCCTGTTTATATTATTACATTAATAATATCGTAATTTATTCTATTATCTTTAATTTTTTGTAAATATGGCATTAATATCTTAATTTTAATAAATGGATATGTTTTAAATTAATGCAAAAATCAACACTACTTTAGAAGAGAACCTAATAGATAAGCTAAGCTTACAATTTAATATTGGTACTTGTTTTTCATTTTACGAATTTTCCTTCATTTTACTTCATAGTATATTTATGTATTTATTTCATAAATAACATTAGTAAGGAGGGTTTTAATGAAAAAACAAATACTTCGGAAAAAGTTTGTATGGCTTTTAACTATTTTTTTCCTAGTGTCATCTATTTTTAATGTGTTTAATGGTTCTGAGGTTAAAGCAGATAATAATTTCCTAGGAAGTAACGATTACACTAATAATCTTGGCATCGCAAATGACTTTAATATATTTGTACTAGGCAACCATACTGAAAGCAATAGCGATAGCGAGGGAAGAGTCGCCGTAGGAGGAGCTGCCACATATAGGAACTTTTCTGTTGGCTCCAAAACGACTAGTTCTACTACTAGAGCTGATTTAATAGTAGGCCAACAAATTGATATTATTGGAGCTACTAACTTTTCTGGAAACACCACTATTGGCACCTCAGGTAAAGTAGTTAATTATACTATGACCAATAATAATGGTGTAAAAAATCCCATTGTTGAAGATGTAATTAATTTTAATGCTGCATCTAACTATTTAAATGATTTATCTCAAAGTCTAAGCAAGCTTTCTTCTAATGGACAAGTTTCACTTCAATATAATATGCTTTCTCTAAAAGGCACGGATCCCCAGCTTAATGTATTCGAAGTTGATGGTGCAAACATTCAAAGCAGTGGAGTGTCTTTAGATAAGCTTAATACAATCAATATTGATACACCAGAAGACTCAACTGTTTTGATCAATGTAACTGGTAATAACATAGGCTTTGGGCAAGGTTTTGGAAACAATTATAAAGGTAGATCTATAGATGGCAATGACAAAAATGATGGGAACTCAGTTCTTAATAAAATTCTATGGAATTTTCCCGATGCGACTAGTGCTTTTAATGGAAACAGTATAGCCGGTTCCCTATTAGCTCCTAATGCTTCCTGGGATGTAAAAGGAAGTTGTCATATAAATGGAACAATCATTGTTAAGAATCTCAATTGCAATAATGGAGCCAATATAGAAGCACACGATTATAAATTCTATGGTCATTTGCCAAATAGCGATTCACCCACTGGTGCTGTGGAGCTAACAAAGACAGACAAAGATTCTGGGGCTGTACTCAAAGGCGCTGAATTTAATCTGCTGGATAGTCAAAATAAAGTAATCGGAACCTACACTACTGACGAGAATGGTAAGATTTCTGTGTATGGCTTAACTTTAGGTGATTATAGCTTTGTTGAAACTAAGGCTCCTGATGGTTATGTATTGGATACTACTCCTATTAAATTTACTATTAAAGCTGAGCAAACTTCTACCGTGAAGTTAACTGCTGCCGATATAAAACAAACCGGCGCTGTGGAGCTAACAAAAACAGACAGGGATTCTGGGGCTGTACTGAAAGGCGCTGAATTTAACCTGCTGGATAGTCAAAATAAAGTAATCTCAACCTACACTACTGACGAGAATGGTAAAATTTCTGTGTCTGGCTTAGCTCTAGGCGATTATAGCTTTGTTGAAACTAAAGCTCCTGATGGTTATGTTTTAGATTCAACTCCTATTAAATTTACTATTAAAGCGGGGCTGACTTCTCCTTTGAAATTAACTGCTACT